>NZ_SOFR01000046.1:0-88704 GCF_004402735.1 Cryobacterium sp. MDB1-18-1
CGCGGTGAAGAGCTACACCCGGTGGACGCCGAGACACCTCGGCGACGGCCGCATCGAATGGACCTCCCCGGCCGGGTACAGCTACATCGTCGAACCCTCGGCCGATATGAGACCACCCCGGAAACCGAAACCCGCACCGAAACCACCGGTCCCGTTCGTGGACGTCTGGAACCTTGACCCCACACCCGACGACCCCGACGACCCGACACCGTTCTAGAACGGACCTGGGCCGACGCCGTCTAGCGACGGCGACGGCGCCGACTGCGGATGAGGTACTCGGCGACCGTCAGGTTCAGGACCCAGGCGCCACCCATCAGGACCGCGCGGGAGGGCTCGTCCTGCGCCCCGAAAAGGATCGCCCCCGGGATCAGCAGCAGCGCCTGCGTGCCCGCGGCGACGGCTATCGCGTAGGCCCGAGTCATCCACTCGCCGTGCCTGACGAAATCGCGGCGCAGGATCGCGCGGATACCGAGAACGAGGCTCACGGCCATCGCCGACCCGAAGAAGAGCCGAATCACGCCGAGGGCGATGCCGTCACCCGGCGGGTGCGGGTAGAACACCACCATCCACAGGCCGGACAGCGCGGAGAGCAGGCCGGCGGGGATGAGGATGACTCCCGCGATGCGGTGCCACCTGCTCGCCCGGCGCCGCAGGGCGGGAACGAACTGGAGGGCGCCGAGGAGGCAGAAGACGGTCACGCTGACGATGTGCGTGACGACGGGCATGGGGGAGTCGAGGAACCGGACGTTGTGCTCGGTGGCGGTGGAGCCCCCCGTCAGCTCGGTGAGGCGCGCAGCCCCGGCGAGAATGGTAATGAGACTGAGGAGGATCAGTCCGGCCGGTGCGAGCCACGGCGACCGGGGAGCATGCGTCCGCGTCCGGGGCTGGACGCGATCAGCGCCGGGAACCGCGGTGGTCGCGGTCCCTCGTGACCCGCGGTTTCGTGTCCCGCTGTCTTGTGTCCCACTGTCTCGTGTCCCGCGGTTTCGTGTCCCGTTGTCTCGTGCCGTGCTGTCTCGTGTCACCATGTCTCGGGTGATTCTGTCCCTCGTCATCGGTCGCTCCTCGTCAGGACGTTGACCGAGATCAACGTGGCGCCCAGGTCCCCGACCCGTCTCAGTAGTCCGTGCAGAGCCGACTGGTCCACGACCGGGCCGGTCAGGGTCGTTGTCCCGTCGTTCTCTTCTTTCAGCCGGAAGCCGTCGAACCAGTCGGTCCAACCGGCATCCAGTTGCCCCTGGAGCCGGATCTCGTACGTGTCGATGCCACCGCGCCCGAGGGGCGCCACGTGTCCACTTGTCATGTCCGTCCTCCTCGGTCGTCCGGCGAACCCGGGTCAGACCGTCGGTGTCGCGTCGAGGCGTGCGCCGGTGTTGGTGACCGTCGCGGGTGCCGCAGTTGTGCGCGAGTTCGTCCACAGGGAGTATCCGAGCCAGATCAGGGCCAGGCCCATGGGGATGGCGGCCATCCGTTCGAGGGTGTGCGGGAGCAGTGCGCCCGCGATGGGCGTCACGGCCGCTGCGACGATCAGAAGGATGCCGGCCCCGCGTGACAGGACACGGGCGCGGAGGATGGAGATGCCGAACAGCAGGGCGCCGACGACGTAGAGCAGACCGCCGACCTGGGGGAGCGCCGCGAGGGGGCCGAGGTCGTTCACGGCCGGGTAGCGGCCGAACAGTCCGACGATGTCCACGGCGAGCTGGGGGGCTGCGGTCGCGACCAGCGGCGCGATGAGGGCTTCGGTGAAGTTGAAGGATGCCTGCAGGATGAAGAAGAATCCGAACATCAGGTAGGCGATCAGGCCGAGCAGCCCGAACTTCTGCACCTGCCGCAGGTAGATTCCGGTGAGACCGATCATGGCCAGAACGGCCATGCCGAAGCTGAGGACGTGCACCGTGATCCACATCTGAGTGGAGAGCGAGGCGACCACGTCGGCCGGGTGGATGAACTGGATGATGATGTAGATGAGCCCGGAGAGTGCGGCCGCTCCGGCGGCCGCGCGGGTGAGGGTGGATGTCGTGATGCTCATGAGAGGCTCCGATGTTCTGCGTGACCCAGGCGGTTGCCTGAAGACACCCTGAATCTAGGGAGACATGTGATGACGGGGCATCACTCCACGTGGTGATCCCTGTGGTGATTGTCAGACGAGGCCGAGCTTTTCAGCGCGACGGATCGCATCCGCCCGGTTGGTGACCTCGAGTTTGCCGAAGATATGCCGGGTGTGGGTGCGGAGGGTGTTCACGGAGACGTACAGTTCGCGGGCGATCTCGGGCCCGCTCAACTCTGTCGCCAGAAGCCTGAGCACGTGCAGTTCGCGTTCGCTCAGCGTTTCGGCGAGCGGCCGGGCGGATGCCCCCGGATCGTCCTCGCGCACGAACGCCGCGCTGAGGCCGCGAGCATAGTCGGGGGCGATTCCCTCGTCGGCTGCCGTTCGGAGAAGCGCGGCCATCGGCTCGCCCTCGTCCAGGAAGAGCCGTACGTACCCCTCTGGTTCCGCCTGCGCGAGGGCGCGCGCGAGCGGGCGGAGCGCCAGGTCGGTGTTGCCGGCTGCCGCGTGCGCCAACGCCTGCAGGACCAGGATCTCGTTCACCCGGCCGGCGCGGCCACCGGCATCCGCCGCTTCGAGCAAGCGGTCGAGCAGGGCCGCTGTCGCGTCGAGGGAGCCGGCCTGTGGATCGGACGTGTGCCGTGCGATCGAGAGCCTCGCCAGCGTGAGGTGGTCGAACTCGCGCAGGTAACCCGGCGCATCCGTTGTCGCGAGCCCCTGGCTGTCTGCCCAGCCCTGGGCATCACCGAGCCGTCCCTGCTTGACCCAGAGCCGGGCCTTCATCGCGGCAAGAGGCCGCACCTCCGGGAAGAACCCGGGCCGGTACAGGCGCTCCGCGGCGCCGAGCGCGTCAAGGGCGTCGTCGAGTCGTCCCTCCGCCTCGTCGATCCGGGACATCGCGGCGAACCAGCGATACCGGTTTTCGGGCAGGGACGCCCGCTCGCCGAGTGCCTGGCCGATCAGTAATTGCTCCCGGGCGGCGGGCAGGTCGGAGCGTTCACGAAGGAGCTCACTGACGGCGACGTGGAGGTCTGCCGTCGACTGGGGAACCGGCTCTCCCTGTTCCGCCGCGAGGCGCAGGGCATCCTCGCAGGCGCGCTGGGCGTCTCGCAGCCGCCCCTGCTGGATGAGGAGGTCGGCCATGACGATCGTGGTGCCGAGCATGTCGGCCAGGTTGCCGGATCGCCGAAGGCTCGTCGCGACCTCGCCGAACGCGTCGACCGCGGCGCCGAGGTCGCCGACGGCCCAGGACGCCAGCCCGAGAAAACCGGATGCTGCGCCGCGCCCGAAGTGGTCGTCGGGGCCGGTGAGGTCGAGGGCCCGGCGCGCCTGCACCTGGGTTCCCGCGACGTCGCCGCGCGCCTGTGCGACCGCGGCACGGTACAGGGCGATCGTGACGGGGAGTATCCGCAGTTCCGCGCCTGCTGCCGAATCATGGGTCGGCGTGCCGTCGTCCGTTGGTGCGCCGAGCGCCCGCTCGGCGTCCGCCAGCAACGGTTCGACGGCATCCACATCACCGGACACGAGCAATGACCAGGCGCGGTAGACGCCCAGAACGGGCCTGCGCCTGATGACGTCGCCCGGAAGCAGCGCGAGCCAGCCGAGCAGGGTCGCATCCTGCCTGCTCTTGCGCACGCCGGGCACCGTCGACTCGATCACCCTGGCGGCCCGCCCGAAATCCCCGGCGGCCAGGGCCTGAGCGACTGCATCTTCCGGCAGCCCATTCCGTTCGAACCACTCGCTGGCGCGCCGGTGCAGGTCCGGTACCCGGTCGGGACCGTCCGCAAGCACGCGAGCCGTCAGCACGTCGGCGAAGAGGTGGTGATAGCGATACCACTCGCGCCGGTCGTCGAGGGGGACGACGAAGAGGTTGTCCCGCTCGAGGGCCGCGAGCATCTCGCCGCTGTCGGAGCGACCGGTGACCGCGTCGCACAGGGGAGCGCTCAGTCGGCCGAGGATCGCGGTGTCGAAGAGGAAGGCGCGGACGTGATCGGGCTGGCGGTGCAGCACCTCTTCGGCGAGGTAGTCGATCACGAACCGGTGACTGCCGGTGAAGCCCTGGATGAAACCGCCCACGTCCGAGCGGTCCCGCATGGACAGTGCCGCAAGCTGGAGGCCTGCGATCCAGCCCTCCGTCCGGGTGTCGAGGGCGGCGACGTGCGCGGGGGAGAGCCCAAGGTGCATGACCTCGTTCAGGAACGCTGCGGCCTCATCGGGAGTGAAGCGCAGGTCCGCGGCACGCAACTCGGTCAACTCGCCCCGCGCGCGCAGCCTGGCCAGCGGCAGGAGCGGGTCGGAGCGACTCAGGATGGCCAGGTGCAGGTTCGGCGGCAGGTGATCGATCAGGAACACGAGCCCGTCGCGGATCGTGCCGTCCTCGATGAGGTGGAAGTCGTCGAGCACCAGGACCATCGGGTGCTGTGCTGCCGCGACGTCATTGATGAGCGCGGCCATCGTGCCCTCGATCGACGAAAGCGGAAGTGCGTGTGCATCCGCGGCGACCGCGGGATCGGCTCGGTGCAGGGCCGCTACGAGGTACGTGAGGAACCGTGAGGGGTCGTTATCGCTCGCGTCGAGCGAGAGCCAGGCGACACGAGCGCCGGGTTCACCGGCCACGGTGTCGGCGATCCACTGGCTCGCCACCGTGGTCTTACCGAATCCGGCCGGCGCCGACAGAAGAGTCGCCCGGTGACCGGCGCGGAGCCCCTCCCGCAAACGCGCGATGAGGCGGGGGCGGGAGACGGCGTTCGGTCGGGGCGACGGGATGAAGAGCTTCGTGGCCAGAACGGGCAGGGGCGATTCGCTCATTCGCTCATCAGAGCACCTCGGCCGGCTTTCGGCAACAACGGCGCCGCGTCACGTGGCGGGCACGGCGGCGACATTGAGCGCCTCGATGTCCGCATAGAGTCGTTCCACCTCCGTGCGCGCCGCCGGGGCTGCGGCTTCGGCCGCGTCGAGTTCGCTCTGACGCTGCGACTGGTCTGCCTCCCTCGTCGCGAATTCGGCCAGTCTGCCGGCCAGATAGCTGCCATACGGCTCACCGCCCGCGGTGCCGCCGGAGTCTGCAACGTAGGTGCGGGCGCGGACCTCCGGGGAGAGAGCGTTGTACTCATCGGCCTGCCGGTTGTACCAGGCGCGGTCGGCGGCCAGTTGCGCACGGTCGGCCTGCAACTGCGCGCCCGCGTCCGCGTTCGCCTGTTCCCGGATGGCGAGGGCATCGGCCTTCGCGCTGTAGTCGGCCTCCAGGCCGTCGCGGAGGGCGCGGTCGGCGTCGTGGATCGCGACGAGCGCACCCCGGTCGCGGAAATAGCGGGCGTAGTACGCCTCGAGCGCCGGGTCGACCGCATCGGCGATCTCGGTCCCGAAATACGCGAATTCCTCGGTAGACCGGTTCTCGGCCGCCGACCCCACCGAGGAATCGACGCTGGCCTGAATCGGGTCGTCCGCCGCAATGGTGGACCAGCGCTTGTCGAGGAGCGCGTCGAGGCGCGCCTGCTCGCCGGACGTGAGCCGGGCGTACGCGGCGTGCAGGAACTCGTGGGCAGCCGTCACCACGATCTGGTCGGCCAGCCTGGCGTCGGTGGGGCGGAAGATCGCTATCCGTCCGAAGTGTTCCCCGAGACCGTAGAAGCAACCGACGGTCGCGAAGTCCCCGTGGACGGTCCCATCCGGTGTCCCTTCGCAGGCCTTGCGAAAATCACCGCTGTCGAGGAGCTGCGGACGTGTGGTCAGGAAGATATCCCTGCCTTCGTCACTGAAGCCGATCCGGTCGGCGATCGGCGAGAGATCCGCCGAGAGCGAGTACGCTGCGGCACCAGCGAGCGGGCTCGACGGGAGGTAGGTGGCGGCCAGCGTCACACCGGCGACGGTCCCGAGCACGATTCCGAAGACGGTGCCCCGCAGTCGCCACCGGGGCGGTCGCCGCGCCGGGCGCGGGGCCCAGTCCTGGCCGGATTCGAAGAGCGTCACCCGCGGAGTATGACACGCGCGCGTGAACCAGGAGGCATCCGCTCCGGTCGGCTCGCCCCGCATACCCCGAAGGCGGGGTACCGTCGCCGATGCACCCTGATCGGCAAACCGCGCCAGCCGTTTCGGGCGCGGGCTGCCGAAGCGGGCACGCTGATCACTCCGGCAGGCGCTGTCGCTGCCGCTGGTTTCTCGCGGCGTCGACCGCGCGGCCCTGTCCCGCCGGTGGCACAATGGCGGCATGACGCTGCACATCACCGGCGACGACGCCTCAGACGCCCTGCTCAGCGAAGACCCGTTCGCCCTCCTGGTCGGGATGCTCCTGGACCAGCAGGTACCGATGGAGACGGCATTCGCCGGGCCGGCCAAGATCCGGGACCGGATCGGCACCCTGGATCCCGCGAGGATTGCGGCGTTCGACGCCGATTCCTTTGTCGAAGTCTTCCGAACGACGCCGGCCGTGCACCGTTTTCCCGGCTCGATGGCCGGACGGGTGCAAGCGCTCGCCGAAGTCGTCGCGCGGGACTGGAACAGCGACGCCTCCGCGATCTGGACCTCCGGGGCCCCCGACGGCGCAGAGGTGCTCCGTCGACTCAGGGCGCTGCCCGGTTTCGGCGAGCAGAAGGCGAAGATCTTCCTGGCCATCCTCGGGAAGCGATTCGCTCTCGCCGCGCCGGGCTGGCGGGAGGCGTCTGCGCCGTACGGGCAGGACGGCTCGCACGCATCCGTTGCCGACATCGTCGATGCCGAGTCGCTCGCGCGGGTACGGGAGACCAAGCGGGCGGCCAAGGCGGCCGCGAAGACGACGGCCTAATCTCGTCGTTACGCCGTTACGGCCATTGCAGGAGGCGGATGCCGGTGCCCGGCTGAGTCCGTGTCAGCAGTAGAACTGGCCGAGGCCGGCGGGGGCCGCGATCGCGGACAACACGCCCCCCTGCCCGACGAGGGCAGCGCCGCCGTACGGCTTGCCCTCCGCGTTCCGGCCGGCGACCTCGAAGACGAGGGGACCGGTGCCGTCGTTGTACTCGTCGATCTTCTGGTCGGCGGGGAGGTTTGCGGCGCTCGCGGAGACATCCGTGCCGACGACGAGCCCCGTGCTGGACTGCACGGTCACCCCGGCGGCGCCCACCTGCGCGGAGCGGGCCTGGACTGTCCAGGTGTAGAGCGGCGGGCTCTCGGTGTCTGGAACGTTCACGAGGAACCCGGCGGCCCAGGAGTACGTGGTTGCCGCCCCCGAGCAGCCGGTCTCGGGGTCGGCGCGGGCCACGGTCGGCGCGACCCCGATCGCCGCGGAGAGGAAGGCGACCATGGCCGGGGCGCCGTCGGAGTACGGGGTTGTCGCGATCGTCGCGCCGGTCGCGTCGATGGTGCTGACGGTGAGCGCGCCGATCGAGAGGCGGGCGGCGCTCGCCGTGGCTGTGGGCGCAGGCGAGACCAGCGCAGGGGAGGGGGACGGGGTTGCGAGCGGGGACGAATCGGCTGCGGTGCCCCCCGTGGCCGGCCCGGCGCATCCGCTCAGCAGGAGCGCGGCGGCACAAGCCGCAGCAAGGAACAGGACCGGACGTCTCATCGTGCATCCCCCATCACAGGGACGACGAAAATCACCCCTGACCAGAAGCTTCGCACGTCTTCCCTCTCCTGTCACTGTGAGGGATCCAGCCCGGACCGGTGGGAAGGACCAATTCCGGGATCGAAACACGCGGCGCCTGCTGCCGGTCGCCACGATCGCCGACGGCGAACGGAAGCCCAGTACCGGTAGCCGCGGACATCCGCTTGTCGATACAGTCGAGTTCTTCGCGCCGGACGACCGATAGGAACGATTGTGGACCTGACCCACCTCAACTGGCTGGCGATTCTGGCCGCCACCGTCGCCGCCTTCATCGCGGGCGGCATCTGGTTCGGCCCGAAGACGTTCTTCCCGCTCTGGTGGAAACTGATGGGCAAGGACCCGGCGGCGGTGCCGGGCGCCGCCAGCAACATGGCCGTCGTCTTCGGTGCGACGGCCGTCGCCGCGTTCGTCGAAGCCGTCAGCGTCGCGGTCGTGATCTCGTTCGTCGCGCCCGCCACTCCCGGTTTCGGCCCGCTCCAGGGCGCACTCACCGGCTTCCTGCTCGGCATCGGGCTCGCCGCTGCCTCGTCGCTCTCGCACCGGCTCTTCGCCGGGGCCGGATTCCGGGTCTGGCTGATCGAGGTCTCGAGCGACGTGCTCAATCTCACCATCATGGGCCTGATCATCGGGAGCTGGCGCTAACCGCCTGATGCTCGACCCCTCGACTACGGTGGGGAAGTGACCGATACCCTGCCCCCGTGCCCCGAATGTTCCAGCGACCTCGCCTACGAGATGGGCGCACTGCTCGTCTGCCCGCTGTGCGGGCACGAGTGGGCCGCGGCCGACGTGAGCCTGACGGCCGACCCGGGTGACGCATCCGCCGAGCGCGTGATCACGGATGCCTTCGGAACCGTCCTCGCGGACGGCGACACCGTCACCGTGATCAAGGACCTCAAGGTCAAGGGCAGCTCGACCGTGGTGAAGGTCGGCACGAAGGTGCGCGGCATCCGCCTGGTCGACGGCGTCGGCGACCACGACATCGACTGCAAGATCGACGGCGTCGGAGCGATGCAGCTGAAGTCGAGCGTGGTCAAGAAGGCCTGACCCGAGGCCACGCAAGGTCACGCGACGACCGGTCAGTCCTCGACGCTCGTGACGCCTCCCTCCTGGACCCCCGGAGCCTGGGTGCCGGCGGACGGGGCACTGACGCGCGGACTGATGTTTTGATTGACGCGGAACACGTTGTCCGGGTCGTAGACGGCCTTCACCTCCGCGAGCCGCTCGTAGTTCGGCCCGTAGTTCTGCGCGATCCTGCCCTGATCGTCGGCGTCCATGAAATTGATGTAGCCGCCGGGCTCGGCAAAGGGGTGCAGCGCCTCCCAGTAGTCCCGAACCCAGCGGATGTTCGCCGCATTGTCCGCGGGGTCGTGCCACATCCCGGCGATGACCGGCGCGAAGTCCACGTTCCGGTAGGGGAATGCCGTCGCCCCCGGTGCGACCCGCTGCACCGCCCCGTCGATCGGGTAGTAATGGTTCGCGGACTCCATGCTCGGGATCCGGCTGCCGAAGTCGACGGCGACCCGCAGCGCGTCATCGCTCAGGGAGGCGAGGAAGTCCGCCTTCCAGTACGCCTGCATGCCCTTCGGCAGCATCGGGTCGAACAGACCGTTCAGCACGGGGTACGGGAGCGGCCCGACAAACGAACCGGCGACGGGCGCGGCGTCGAGGATCGGCTGCCAGCGCTTCTCGCCCTCGTCGAGGGGTCCGGTCCAGGCGCCGACGATGACGCAGACGGGTTGACCGTGCCACTGCTCGGGCAGGAACGGCACCGGCGGTCCCTGGTGGAACCCGAGGAACACGCCGAACTCCTCCGGGGCGTTCGCGATGAAATCCCGGTAGAAGCGGCCGACGGTGTCTGCCTCCGCCGCGGGGTAGATCACCAGGCCCCCGTAGATGGTGGAGACCGGGTGCAGCCGGAACTCGAGCGAGGTGACCACTCCGAAGTTACCGCCCCCGCCGCGCAGCGCCCAGAACAGGTCCGCGTTCTCGGTTTCACTCGCCACGAGGAACCGTCCGTCCGCGGTCACGACATCGGCGGAGAGCAGGTTGTCACACGACAATCCGAATTGCCGCGAGAGGTACCCGATTCCGCCGCCGAGGGTGAGCCCGGACACGCCCGTCGAGCCGATGATCCCGCCGGTCGTTGCGAGGCCGAAGGCGTGGGTCGCGTGGTTGAAGTCCGCCCAGGTCGCCCCGGGCCCGGAACGTGCCGTTTCCGCGGCCGGATCGACCCGAACACCGGTCTGCGCGACGAAGTCGATGACGAGGCCGCCGTCGACCGTGCCGAACCCGGGGGCGCTGTGCCCGCCGCCGCGAACGGCGACGGGGAGTTCGTGTTCCCTGGCGAACGCGACGCTCGTCATCACGTCGGCGACCTGCGAGGGCCTGACGACGACGGCCGGACGTTTGTTGATCATCCCGTTGTAGACGGCTCTCGCGTCGTCGTACCCCGGGTCGTCAGGTCCGATCACGGATCCGCGGACTCGTTCACGCAGAGAGTCAAGGGTGAAGGGTGCCATGATTCCTCCTTTGGACGGCATGCCCGGAACCGGTCCGGGCCCTCACGGCGTCCGTAGTACACCCATCGCGGGCCGTGGTCAAGGCACCGCAGGAGGGTGGGAATCAGGCCCGTCGGCCGTCCCTACTTCGTGCCGTCGACGACCGGCGACCACACGGCCCTGGCGCCGGAATCGCCCACGACGACGACCGAAACGACGGATCCGACGCTCGTCAGGGCCACTGCGACAGCGAGTACGACTGTCAGGGCCGTGCGGGTTCCCGGGGAGGGGATCCGGGCGCCGTACTTCTGCCCGGTCCCGAAATACCGGAACCACAGCCACTGGGCCGCAGCCACGAGAAACAGCCCGAAGACCCACGGCCGCACGGTCTCGCCGATGGCGACGTGCGCCCCGCTCAGCGCGGTCGGGGTGATGATCTGCGCCAGGGCCTCCCCGGCTTGCACGGTCAGCAGGGTCGCGCCGAGCGCGGCGAACGCGAGCAGCGGCGTGACGATGCCGAGCCGCCGCCGGGCGGCCGGCCAGACCAGAGTCAGGATCGTGCACAGGGCGGCAAGAGGGATCAGGATCACGCTCGCGTGCACGAGAAGTGGGTGCAGGGGAAGCCCGGCGATCACCCAGTTCATGCGGAAGCCATCCGCTGGACGGACTCTGAATCGATTCGCCGTGGTTCTCTGATGATCGTGCCCTTCCTCGGGGTGGACGAGACCACCCTATCGGGCGGGCCGGTCACGCCGCTCAGCGGGACTGGCGGCGCCCCTTGGGCTTCGGCGCGCCCTTGACCGCGGGTGCCCGGCCCTGGCCCTTGGAGGCTTTCGCCTTGCCGCCGGCCTTCGCCGGCTTCTGCGGGGCTGCTGCTGCAGCGGGCTTCCGCACCACGGGACGCGCGACCTCGAGCAGCTCGAGTCCGGCGCTCGTCAGGGTGGGCACGTCGTCGACGGTGACGAACAGTTCGCCGCCGACCTCCTCCTCGAGCTTCCTGATGGAGATCAGGAGGGTGGCGCGGGTCATGTTGAGGGTCTTCGCCGCGGCACCCCAGTTAGTGGCTTCGGCGGTCGTGACGAAACGCCGGAGCAGGGTGGTGTCCACAAGAAAGCCCTTCGAACTGCCGCCGTGCCGGTCACGGGACAGTAACAGGCTACGCGGTGCCGGGAGAACAGGTGCAATGAGACCATGGAGTAATGACCGCAACGCTCGTGGCCAAGGGCCTCGCCGGCGGGTACGCGCACCGTACCCTTTTCGATTCACTCGACCTCACCGTCGCGCCCGGCGACGTCGTCGGGGTGGTCGGGGTCAACGGCTCCGGCAAGTCGACGCTGCTGCGGCTGCTCGCCGGCCGGCTCGCCCCGCAGGCCGGCAGCGTCGGACTCTCCCCGGCGGATGCCTTCGTCGGCTGGTTGCCGCAGGAGCCGGACCGCAGGCCGGGCGAATCGATCGCGGACTACATCGGCCGCCGCACGGGCTGCGCCGACGCGAGCCGCGAGCTCGATGCCGCCGCCGCCCTGCTCGCGGGTGAGGCGACCGTCGGCGATGGCGGCGCCGGCGGTGGCCCCGACGGATGCGATCCCGGCGACGTCTACTCCGCTGCCCTCGATCGCTGGCTCGCGAGCGGCGCCGCCGACCTCGACGAGCGGATGCCCGCCCAGCTCGCCGACCTCGGGCTCAGCCTCGCCGCCGACGCGGCGATGACCTCGCTCTCCGGCGGTCAGGCCGCCCGGGTGGGCCTGGCGGCCCTGCTGCTCAGCCGCTTCGACGTCGTGCTGCTCGACGAGCCCACGAACGACCTCGACCTCGACGGACTCGAACGGCTCGAGGCCTTCGTGCACGGACTCAGGGGCGGGGTCGTGCTCGTCAGCCACGACCGGGAATTCCTGGCCCGCTGCGTCACCCGGGTGCTCGAACTCGATCTCGCCCAGGGCGCCAACCGGGTCTTCGGCGGCGGCTACGACTCCTACCTCGAGGAGCGCGAAACCGACAGGAGGCACAAGCGCGAACACTATGAGGAGTTCGCCGAGAAGAAGGCCGACCTCGTCGGCCGGGCCCGCGTCCAGCGGGAGTGGTCGAGCCAGGGCGTGCGCAACGCGATGAAGAAGTCGCCGGACAACGACAAGATCCGGCGGAAGGCATCCGCTGAATCGAGCGAGAAGCAGGCGCAGAAGGTGCGGCAGATGGAGAGCCGGATCAAACGCCTCGACGAGGTCGAGGAACCGCGCAAGGAATGGCAGCTCGACTTCACGATCGGCGAGGCGCCGCGGTCGGGCGCGGTCGTCGCGACCCTCAACGAGGCCGTCTTCCGCCGGGGCGGGTTCACCCTCGGGCCGGTGTCGCTCCAGGTCAACGCGGGCGAACGGATCGGCATCACCGGGCCGAACGGCGCGGGTAAGACCACCCTGCTGGGCGCCCTCCTCGGCCGCTCGGTTCCGGACAGCGGCACCGCGAGCGTTGGCGCGAGCGTACGGATCGGCGAGATCGACCAGGCCAGGTCATTGCTGCTGGGTTCCCGGCCGCTCGCCGAGGGCTTCGAGGAGCTTGTGCCCGACCTCTCGACGGCGGAGGTACGCACCCTGCTCGCCAAGTTCGGGCTCAAGGCCGATCACGTCACCCGGCCGGCCGGCGAGTTGTCGCCGGGGGAGCGCACCCGCGCGGCCCTCGCCCTGCTCCAGGCCCGCGGCGTCAACCTGCTCGTGCTCGACGAACCGACGAACCACCTCGACCTCGCCGCGATCGAGCAGCTCGAGCAGGCGCTCGCGGGGTACACCGGCACGCTCCTCCTGGTCACCCACGACCGGCGGATGCTTGCCACGGTCCACACCGACCGGCACTGGAAGGTCGTCGCAGGCACCGTCACCGAATCCTGACCCTCGCGCTCCGGGAGGGGAGGGGCTTGGTCCGCGGGCTCGAGCGTGGTTGGGTGGGCGGGTGACCACTCTGCCGATGTTCCCGCTGGGCGCGGTGCTGTTTCCGCACATGCCACTGCACCTGCGCGTGTTCGAACAGCGCTACCTGGTGATGATGGCGCGGGTGCTCGACGCCGAGACCGCGGTCTTCGGCGTCGTGCTGATCGAGCGCGGCCAGGAAGTCGGCGGCGGTGAGCACCGGTTCGGGATCGGGACGGTGGCCAGGATCACGCAGATCGAGGCCCCAGAGGGGTTCGTCGGCGTGGTCGCCCACGGCGAGCGGCGCATCGAGGTGCTCGAGTGGCTCGACGACGACCCGTATCCGCAGGCGAGCGTGCGCGAGCTCCCCGAGCTGGAGTGGGACGACGAGCTGTTCCCTCTGCGGGAGCGGGCCGAACGGGTGGTGCGCCGGGCGCTTGCGCTCGCGAGCGAATTCACCGAGCAGCCCTGGGCGCCCGACGTCGAACTCTCCGGCGACCCGGCTGTCGCGGCCTGGCAGCTCGCGGCGATCGCGCCGGTCGGCCCCCTCGACCAGATCGAGCTGCTGCGGTCGGAGTCGATGGAGGCCCTGCTCACCCGGCTGGTCGAGGTCACCGACGCGGTCGCCGACTCCTTCGGCGCCTGACCGGGGTGCCCGGCGAGGCAGGATCCGGCGCCGGCGTGCTGCGCGATCGGGCAGGCCGGAGCCGGTCCCAGTGGAACTCCGGCTGCTAAGCTGCTCGCGAAGCGGTTGAGCCCGACCAGGCGCGCCGTCCAACTGAATACCGGGCCGACACGGCCGATGCGGGAGAGTCCGGCGCCTCGGCGGCCGGACACCGAAGGAGCAATCCTCCCCGACAATCTCTCAGGTACTCGTACCGCATCGGACTGGCCACTCTGAAAAGTAGTCGCAGCACAATGCGGCTCGCCCATGGTGAAAGTCACGTCCCGACCAGGACGCGGCGAAGCTCTCAGGCCTGACGACAGAGGGGGAGTTCCCACGGGGTCGCCACGACCCCGAGAATCTCGCTCGGCCGCGGCCGACCTGCCTGGAGAACTCATGACCCCGGATCTGACCGAACGGTATTCCCCGCTGCACCAGGCGCACGTCGACGCCGGAGCCAGCTTCACCGACTTCGCCGGCTGGCAGATGCCGGTGCGCTACTCGAGCGATCTCGCCGAGCACCACGCGGTGCGTACCGCCGCCGGCCTGTTCGACCTCTCCCACATGGCCGAGATCCGGGTGAGCGGGGCGGATGCCGCTGCGTACCTCGACTACGCCCTCGCCGGAAAGCTCTCCGCGATCGCCCTCTTCCAGGCGAAGTACAGCCTGATCCTGAACGCGGCAGGCGGCATCGTCGACGACATCGTCGTCTACCGCACCGGGGAGACCGAGTTCCTCGTGATCGCCAACGCCGGCAACCACTTCCCGGCGCTCGAGGCCCTCACCAAGCGCGCTGCCCGTTTCGACGTGACCGTGACCGACGAGAGCGACGACACCGCGCTCATCGCCGTCCAGGGCCCGAACTCCCTCGCCATCCTCCAGGCGACCGCCGGTCTCACGGCCACCGACGACCTCGGCGCCCTCCGCTACTACCGGGCCATGACGGGCACCTTCACCGACGTCCCGGTGCTGATCGCCCGCACCGGGTACACCGGGGAGGACGGCTTCGAACTGTACGTGCCCATCGATCGGGCCCTCGCCCTCTGGAATGCGCTCACCGCGGCCGGCGCCGACCACGGCCTCGTGCCCGCCGGACTCGCGAGCCGCGACACCCTGCGCCTCGAGGCCGGCATGCCGCTCTACGGCCACGAACTGAGCGAGGCGACCTACCCGGCCCAGGCCGGACTCGGCCGGGTCGTCAACCTCGCCAAGGAGACCGACTTCATCGGCCGCGCCGCGAGCGAAGAGGGGCCGCAGGCGGGGTCCGCCGTGCTCGTCGGACTCGTGTCCGCGGGCAAGCGCGCCGGCCGCGCCTCCTACGACGTCTTCCGCAGCGCTGACGCGCACACACCGGAGGGGATGATCACGAGCGGCGCCCTCTCCCCGACCCTGGGACATCCGGTCATGATGGCGTACGTCTCGCCGTCGATCGCCCGGCTCGGCACCGAGGTCTTCGTCGACGTGCGCGGCACACGCATCCCGGCGACCGTGACCGCGCTCCCGTTCTACTCCCGCAAGCCCTGACCCCGAGGGCATCCGCCCACGCACTCCCGGCGGCGATTCTCGCCGGCACCCCTCCAGACCAGCACGCACTGCCCGTTGTTCCGCCGAAAGGACACCCCATGACCGACCAGACCACCCTCCAGTACACCGCAGAACACGAGTGGGTCCTCATCGAGGGCGACACCGCAACCGTCGGAATCACGGCGTACGCGGCAGAGAAGCTCGGTGACGTCGTCTTCGTCGAGCTGCCCGCCGTCGGAACAGGCGTCATCGCCGGCTCGATCGTCGGCGAGATCGAGTCCACCAAGTCCGTCGGCGAGCTCTTCGCGCCGCTCAGTGGCACGGTCACGGCCACCAACGACGGTGTCGTCGACAGCCCCGAGCTCGTCAACAGCGACCCGTTCGGAGAGGGCTGGCTGATCAAGGTCACGTTCCTCGAGCTGCCGCCCCTCCTCAGCCACGCCGAATACTCCGCCCTCACCGGCGAATAAGCTCCCAGGAAGCAGGCAGCGCCAGATGACCAAGCACCTCAGTCCCACCCTGACCGCCCAGGCCTCAGCCCAGGCCACCGAGCGCCCGTTCACCGAGCGGCACATCGGCACGGATGCCGCGGCGCAGGCCACGATGCTCGCCCGCCTCGGCTACGACTCCGTCAACGCCCTCGTGGCCGCCGCCGTTCCCGCCTCGATCCACGTCGACGCGTTCCGGTCGGAGTCGGACACCCTGCTTCCGCCCGCAGCGAGCGAGCGCGAGGCGCTCGCGGAGCTGCGCGCCCTCGCCGGCCGCAACACCGTACAGCGCTCGATGATCGGGCTCGGCTACTACGACACGATCACGCCGGCCGTGATCAAGCGCAATGTCCTCGAGAACCCGAGCTGGTACACGGCGTACACCCCCTACCAGCCCGAGATCTCCCAGGGCCGGCTCGAGGCGCTGATCAACTTCCAGACGATGATCGCCGACCTGACCGGTCTGCACACCGCGAACGCGTCGATGCTCGACGAGTCGACAGCCGTCGTCGAGGGCATGCTCCTCGCCCGGCGCGGCTCGAAGTCGCCGTCGCACCGGTTCCTCGTCGACGCCGACGCGCTCCCGCAGACGAAGGCACTGCTCGCGAACCGGGCCGCCGCGCTCGGGATCGAGCTCGTGGAGACCGACTTCGGCACGCCCGGCGCCGACGCGGAGCCCGCCGCCGCCGGTGACGCCGATGCCTCCGCCGGGCTCGGCGACTACTTCGGCGTGTTCGTGCAGTACCCCGGCGCGACCGGGACGGTCTGGAATCCTGCCGCCGTGATCGAGGCAGCACACGCCCAGGGCGCTCTCGCCGTCGTCGCCGCCGACCTGCTCGCGCTCACCCTGATCATGTCGCCCGGCGAACTCGGTGCTGACGTGGCCGTCGGCACGAGCCAGCGCTTCGGCGTGCCGATGGGCTTCGGCGGTCCGCACGCCGGCTACCTCGCCGTCCGCAAGGGCCTCGAACGCCAGATGCCCGGGCGCCTCGTCGGCGTGAGCGTCGACGCGGCCGGCCACCCGGCCTACCGCCTGTCGCTCCAGGTGCGCGAGCAGCACATCCGCCGGGACAAGGCAACCTCGAACATCTGCACCGCCCAGGTGCTCCTCGCCGTCATGGCGGGCATGTACGCGGTCTACCACGGCCCGGACGGGCTCCGCCAGATCGCCCGCGGGGTGCACGAGAACGCCGGCCGGCTCGTCGCCGCACTCCGCGCCGCGGACGTGACGGTGCTGAACGACACCTTCTTCGACACCGTGCGGGTCTCGATGCCGTCCCGTGCCGCCGAGATCGTCGCCCGCGCCTCGGGCGCCGGCGTCAACCTCTACCAGGTCGACTGCGACACGATCGGCATCAGTGTCGACGAGACCACCACCCGGAGCGACCTCGCCGCCGTGCTCGGCGCGTTCGGCGGAACGGATGCCTTCGGACACGTCGACCTCGAGGCATCCGTCACCGGGCTCCCCGAGGAGCTCGCCCGCACCACGACGTACCTCGAGCACCCTGTCTTCAACACGCACCGCTCCGAGACGAGCATGATGCGCTACCTCAAGCGCCTCGCCGACTACGACTACGCGCTCGACCGCGGCATGATCCCACTCGGCTCCTGCACCATGAAGCTCAATGCGGCGACCGAGATGGAGGCCGTCAGCTGGCCCGAATTCAGCGGAATCCACCCCTTCGCCCCACGCGACGACGTCGACGGCTACCTCGAACTCATCCGGCAGCTCGAGACGTGGCTGACGGATGTCACGGGGTACGATTCCGTGTCGCTCCAGCCGAACGCGGGGAGCCAGGGCGAACTGTCCGGGCTGCTCGCCATCCGCGGCTATCACCTCGCCAACGGCAACGCTGAACGCACCATCTGCCTGATCCCGTCGAGCGCGCACGGCACGAACGCGGCATCCGCCGTGCTCGCCGGCATGAAGGTCGTCGTCGTCGCGTGCGACGACCTCGGGAACGTCGACCTCGACGACCTGCGCGCGAAGATCGCCGAGCACGCCGACAGCCTCGCCGCGCTCATGATCACCTACCCCTCGACGCACGGCGTCTACGAGCACGAGGTCGGCACCATCTGCCAGGCCGTGCACGCGGCCGGCGGGCAGGTCTACGTCGACGGCGCCAACCTCAACGCGCTGCTCGGCTTCGCCCGGTACGGCGACTTCGGCGGCGACGTGTCGCACCTCAACCTGCACAAGACCTTCTGCATCCCGCACGGCGGCGGCGGACCCGGTGTCGGCCCGGTCGCGGCCAAGGCGCACCTTGCGCCGTTCCTGCCGGGCCACCCGCTCGCCCAGGACGCGGAGCACTACCTGCGCGGCGGCGCCACCGTGGGCGCAATCGCAACGGGCATCGCGACCGGCACCGTCGGAACCGTCGTGCACGGCGGCGGCCCGGTCTCTGCCGCACCGTACGGGAGCCCGGGCATCCTGCCGATCTCGTGGGCCTACGTGCGCATGATGGGCGCGGCCGGCCTCAAACAGGCCACCGGCGCTGCGGTGCTCGCCGCCAACTACGTCGCGAAGGGGCTCGAGGGCGCCTACCCTCTGCTCTACTCCGGGGAGAACGGTCTCGTCGCACACGAGTGCATCCTCGACCTGCGCCCGCTGACCGCCGCGACGGGCGTGACCGTCGACGACGTCGCCAAGCGCCTCGTCGACTACGGCTTCCACGCGCCCACGATGAGCTTCCCGGTCTCGGGCACGCTCATGGTCGAACCGACCGAGAGCGAGGACCTCGGCGAAATCGACCGCTTCATCGAGGCCATGATCGCGATCAAGGCCGAAGCGGATGCCGTCGCCGCCGGCGTCTGGCCGGCCGACGACAACCCTCTGCACAATGCCCCGCACACGGCGCAGTCAGTGATCGAGGGGGAGTGGGAGCACGCCTACGACCGCGCGACCGCCGTCTACCCGCTGCGCAGCCTCATCCGGGGCAAGTACTGGCCGCCGGTCCGCAGGATCGACAACGCCTTCGGAGACCGGAACCTGGTCTGCGCCTGCCCGCCGCCAGAGGCCTTCGCCGACTAGCAGCATCCGCTGCGCCCTGACGCGTCCGTAGCCCGGCCGCGAGAGTACAGTTTTGGCCCTTAAATCATCGGCTTAAGGGCCAAAACTGTACTCTCGCGGAAGGAAATCGGCGGTACTACGGACGGGGCGGGACGGGGACGGGCCGCGGGGGAGCGTGCGGTTCAGGTGGCGGGAGCCAGGAGGGCGGGCCACCAGGACAGCGCGAGGGGGTAGCCGACGAAGGAGACCACGTCGAGGATCGTGTGCGCCACGACGAGCGGCGCCGTGCGGCCCCAGCGGGTGTAGCACCACCCGAAGACGACGCCCATGGCCGCGTTGCCGACGAACGGCCCGATGCCCTGGTACAGGTGATAACTGCCACGGAGAAGTGCGGATGCCGTGATGATCGTCCAGGTCGACCAGCCGAGCTCCCTGAGCCGGGTGAAGAGGTACCCGACGACGATGAGCTCCTCGCTGAGCGCGGCGCGGAGCGCGGAGAACAGCAGGATCGGGATCGTCCACCAGAACGTGTCGATGGGGGAGGCGACGACCGCGACCGTGATCCCGAGCGCCCGTCCCGCGAGGTAGAGGCCGAGACCGGGGATGCCGATGGCGAGCACGAGCAGGACACCGCCCGCCAGGTCCCGCCGCGGCTGGGTCAGGTCGAAGCCGAGCCGCCGGAAACTGCTGGCCCCGGGCCGCCAGAGCAGGTAGAGCACGAGGGCGACCGAGAACAGCTCGAAGAAGAAGCCGAGGAACTGGTAGGTGAAGTCGAGCCATTCCCGGGTCGACTGCGAGCCGTTGATGGTCGTCGACTGGTTGCCGAGCGGGGTCGTGTCGGTCAGGCGCGCGATGATCGACACGATCGAATACACGGCGGATGCCCCGAGCGACAACCCGAGGACGATGACGACTTCCCAGGCCAGTCGCGCCCGGTTCACGCCCCTGGTCCCCGCGGGGACCACGCCGGAAGAATCCCTGCCGCTGGTGCTCATCCCGCTGGTGCTCCCTCCGCTGATGGTTACTCGGCCGGCTTCATCCGGCAGGCCGGGGTCCCGCCGGGCAGGCGGTGCCGGTTGCGGGCCACCACCCGGTAGCCGGCCTCAGCGGCCCACGACCACGGCGGCACGGTGCCGAGCCAGCCGAGGAAACGCAGGCCGGGAGCCGGCTGGTGGCGGAGCAGGGCGGCCACTGCGGCGGCACCGCCGAACCGCGCTCCAGCGGAATCGACGAGCCAGACCCGGGAGCGGGCATCCGTCTCGGTCAGGCCGAGCGCCGGAAGATCGGACCACTGGTACGGCGACGCATCCGGCATTGCCGGCAACAAGCGGCGCATCCAGCCGACGGCGGTCGTGCAGAATGCGCAGTCGCCGTCGAAGATCAACACAGTCGCGCGCGCGGGGATACCAGCAGTCATCCCCCTATCCTCGCATCGATGCCGGCAGGGCGTGGCGGCGAGCGATCCCGGCAGAGCGGCGCGAGTTTCGGCGAAAGAACGCCCATCTGCGCAACATGTTTGCGCAGAATGTTTCGTCGAGGTAACGATTCGACTCATGATTGTGCTTTTGGCTCAACGAATACTTAGGGTCAGAAGTATCTGAGGCGTCTTCGCGGTCCCGAATCGCGCGGCGTTTCCCTGCGCACTGGAGGAAAATTGAAAATCAGGAGACTGGGCATTCCCATCGCTCTGGCCACAGCGGGAGCGCTCATGCTCTCCGGTTGTGCCAGCGGCTCGACGACGCCGGCGAAGACGGGTGACGCGAAAGCCATCATCTCGACCAACGGCAGCGAACCGCAGAACCCGTTGATCACGACGAACACCACCGAAACCGGTGGCGGCAAGATTATGACCTCGATCTATGCCGGACTGGTGTCCTACGACGCCAAGGGCGAGGGCAAGAACGAGGTCGCCAAGTCGATCTCGGCCGACGACGCACAGCACTGGACCATCACGCTCAACACCGGGTGGAAGTTCACCAACGGTGAGGCCGTCACGTCCAAGTCGTTCGTCGACGCCTGGAACTATGGTGCCAAGTTCAGTAACACGCAGAGCGCTTCCTACTTCTTCGACGACATCGAGGGCTTCAGCTACGACGCCGACACCGAGCTCACCGGGCTCAAGGTCGTCGACGACACGACCTTCACCGTCACGCTCGCCTCGCCGGAGGCCGACTGGCCGCTGCGCCTCGGCTACACGGCCTTCATGCCGCTGCCGTCCGTCGCATACGCCGACATGGCGGCATTCGGTGAGAACCCGATCGGCGACGGCCCGTACATGCTGGCCAAGACCGGCGCGTGGGAGCACAACGTCAAGATCGACCTCATTACGAACCCGGAGTACAAGGGCCTGCGCACCCCCGCAAACGGCGGCCTGAGCATCGTCTTCTACTCCTCGACGGATGCCGCATACGCCGACGTGCAGGGCGGAAACCTCGACGTCCTCGACGCCGTCCCCGACTCCGCGTTCGCGACATACCAGACTGACTTCCCGGAGCGATTCGTGAACCAGCCGGCCGCGATCTTCCAGGCGTTCAACATGCCGTACTACCTCGAGCACTGGAGTGGCGAAGAGGGCAAGCTGCGTCGCGCGGCCATCTCGATGGCCATCGACCGCAAGGAAATCACGGACGTCATCTTCCAGGGCACCCGCACCCCCGCGACCGACTTCACCTCGCCGGTCATCGCGGGTTACTCCGACTCCCTCGACGGGTCCGACGTGCTGAAGTTCAACAAGGAAGAAGCCGTCAAGGACTGGGCTGCCGCTGACAAGATCTCCCCGTACACCGGCACCTTCGACATCGCGTACAACGCGGACGGCGGACACGCCGCCTGGGTCGACGCCGTGGCCAACAGCATCAAGAACACCCTCGGCATCGACGCAGTCGGCAAGCCGTACGCGACCTTCAAGGCCGCTCTCGCCGACCGCAAGGCGCACAAGCTGACCGGTGCCACCCGCGCCGGATGGCAGGGCGACTACCCCTCGATGTACAACTTCCTCGCGCCGCTGTACCAGACCGGTGCCGGCTCGAACTACGAGCAGTACAGCAGCACCGAGTTCGACACCCTCCTCAAGGAGGGTTCGGCAGCGAAGTCCGTCGACGACGCGACCGCGAAGTACGTGGCGGCCCAGGAAGTCCTGCTCAAGGACCTTCCGACCATCCCGCTCTGGTACTCCAACGTGACCGCCGTCTGGTCCGACAAGGTTGAGAACGTCGTCTTCGGCTGGGATTCCGTGCCGCTGTACAACGAAATCACCAAAGGCTAACTCCACAAAATAAGACCCAGTTTCATGCGTAGCGATGCCCGGGGCACTCAGTCCCGGGCATCGCTCGCTAGACTCGACCAGTGATTGTGATCCTTATGTCCGTTCGTTCCAGCGCGGGAACCTGATGCTCTGGTACACCGGCAAACGCCTGCTCCAGATGATCCCGGTATTCTTCGGCGCCACCTTCCTCATCTACTTCATGGTGTTCTCCCTCCCCGGAGACCCCATCGCTGCACTCTTCGGTGACCGGCAACCGGCACCCGGCGTGATCGAACAGCTCCGCATCCAGTACCACCTGGACCAGCCGTTCATCGTGCAGTACCTCATCTACATCGGCGGGTTCTTCCACGGAGACCTCGGCACCACGTACTCCGGTCGTGCCGTTTCCGACGTGATGGCCGCCGCCTTCCCGATCACCGCCCGGCTCGCGCTCCTCGCGCTGTTCTTCGAGTCCGTCGCCGGTATCCTCGTCGGCCTCGTCGCGGGACTCCGCAAGGGCAAGCTCTTCGACGCGAGCGCCCTCGTGGTCAGCCTGCTGTTGATCAGCGTGCCGACGTTCGTGATCGGCTTCATCCTGCAGTACGTGTTCGCGGTCAAGCTCGGCTGGGCCCGTACGACGGTCAGCAGCGAGGCGCCGCTCTCCGAGCTGGTCCTGCCGGCCATCGTGCTCGCATCCGTCTCGTTCGCGTACATCGTGCGGCTCACCCGGGCCAGCGTCTCCGAGAACCTCGGTGCTGACTTCGTGCGCACCGCGACGGCGAAGGGGCTGTCGCGACGCCGCGTCGTCACCGTGCACGTGCTGCGGAACTCGCTTGTCCCGGTCGTCACCTTCCTCGGCGTCGACCTCGGCTCCCTGATGGTCGGCGCGATCGTGACAGAGGGCATCTTCAACATCAACGGTGTCGGCGGCACCGTCTACAAGGCGATCAAACTCGGCGAGGGACCGACCGTGGTGTCGTTCATCGCCGTCATGGTCGTGATCTTCGTGCTGGCGAACCTGCTCGTCGACCTGCTGTACGCAGCCCTGGACCCGAGGATTCGTTATGCCAAGTAACCGGAACACGCAGCCGCACTTCGTCGCGGCTCTCGACGACACCCCCGTCGCGGCGGTCGACCGCCTGGACGAGACCGAGAAGGCCCGCAGCACCTGGGCGGATGCCTGGGAGTCGCTGCGCGGCAAGCCCAGCTTCTGGATCTCCTCCGTCCTCATCCTGCTGATCGTGATCGTGGCGCTCTTCCCCGGCATCTTCACGCAGGTGCCGCCGGACCAGAACTGCCTGCTCGCCAACAGCAACAAGGGCCCGGAAGAGGGGCACCTGCTCGGCTTCACCCGCCAGGGCTGTGACGTGTACTCGCGGATGATCCACGGCACCCAGGCCTCCGTCACCGTGGGCTTGCTCGCAACCGTCATCGTCACGCTCTTCGGCGTGGTCGTGGGAGCCCTCGCGGGCTACTACGGCGGCGTCTTCGACGCGATCGTCTCCCGGATCGGCGACATCTTCTTCGCCGTCCCGACCGTCCTCGGTGCCATCGTCCTGATGTCGGTCCTCCCGGACCGCACCCCGGTCACGATCGCCCTGGTGCTGTCGATCTTCGCGTGGCCCCAGATCGCGCGGATCATGCGCGGTTCCGTGCTCTCGGCCCGGAATTCCGACTACGTCACGGCGTCCATCGCCCTCGGCGTCTCGAAGTTCCGGATCCTCGTCCGTCACGTCGTTCCCAACGCGATCGCCCCCGTGATCGTGATCGCGACGGTCTCCCTCGGCACGTTCATCGTCGCCGAGGCGACGCTGTCCTTCCTCGGCATCGGCCTGCCCCCGCAGATCATGTCCTGGGGCAATGACATCAACTCGGCCCAGACCTCGATCCGGACAAACCCGCAGGTGCTGATCTACCCGGCCATCGCCCTGTCCATGACCGTGCTCGCCTTCCTGATGCTCGGCGACGCCGTGCGCGACGCACTCGACCCCGAATCGAGGGCACGCCGATGAGCCAGACCGTGATCGAACCAGTGACCACCGCCGTACGCGACGAGAATTCCCCGCTCCTCGAGATCCGCGACCTCGAGGTCGGCTTCCAGACCCAGCACGGAGTCGTTCCCGCCGTTCGCGGCGTCAACCTCACCCTGTACCCGGGCCAGACCCTCGCGATCGTGGGCGAGTCCGGTTCGGGCAAGACCACGACGGCGCAGGCGATCATCAACCTGCTCGCGAACACCGGCAAGGTGACCGCCGGCCAGATCCTGTTCGAGGGCCGCGACCTCACCACCCTCAAGGCCAAGGAGATGCAGGACGTCCGCGGGCGCCTGATCGGGTACGTCCCCCAGGACCCGATGTCGAACCTCAACCCCGTCTGGAACATCGGCTTCCAGGTCGAGGAGGCGATCCGTGCCAACGGCGTCGCCCAGGGCAAGGCCGCGAAGCTCCGCACGATCGAGGTCCTCAAGGAGGCCGGGCTCAGCGACGCAGAGGACCGGCTCAAGCAGTACCCGCACCAGTTCTCCGGCGGAATGAGGCAGCGCGTGCTGATCGGGATCGGCCTCTCGGCCCGTCCGAAGCTGCTGATCGCCGACGAGCCGACGTCCGCGCTCGACGTGACCGTCCAGCGCCAGATTCTCGACCACCTCGCCACCCTCACGCGTGACTACGGCACGTCCGTGCTGTTCATCACCCACGACCTCGGCCTCGCCGCCGAGCGTGCGGAACAGCTCGTGGTGATGTACAAGGGCAAGGTCGTCGAATCCGGGCCCTCGCAGGAGATCCTGGCCAACCCGCAGCATCCCTACACGCAGCGTCTCGTTGCGGCGGCTCCGAGCCTCGCATCGCGTCGGATCCAGTCGGCCAAGCATCCCGTCGTCGCCGCTCCCGCCACGTCCGTGGCAGGGGCGAACGACGATGTCCTGATCAAGCGCGCCAGGGAGCGGGAAGACGCCGCCCCGACCAAGGACCTCATCTCGGTCGAGGGCATCTCCAAGATGTACCGGATCCGCACCAAGGGCCTGAAGTACAACGACCTGCTCGCGGTCAACGATGTGTCCTTCGGCATTCAGAAGGGCACCACGACCGCTCTCGTCGGCGAGTCCGGCTCCGGCAAGTCCACCGTCGCCAAGCTCATCCTGCAGCTCGAGACCATCACGAGCGGCCGGATCGAGTTCGACGGCCAGGACGTCGCCGGCCTCAAGGGCGCGGACCTGCTCAAGTTCCGGCGCCGGGTGCAACCGGTCTTCCAGGACCCCTACGGCTCGCTCGACCCGCAGTACAACGTCGGCAACACGATCGCAGAGCCGTTGCTCGCGCACAAGGTCGGCACGGCGAAGGAACGACAGGAACGGGTGCGCGAGCTCCTCGACCAGGTCTCCCTGCCCTGGGCCTCCCGGCACCGTTACCCGAGCGAACTCTCGGGCGGCCAGCGGCAGCGCATCGCGATCGCAAGGGCGCTCGCGCTCAAGCCGGACGTGCTCGTGCTCGACGAGGCGGTCTCCGCCCTCGACGTACTCGTGCAGGGCCAGGTGCTCAACCTCCTGACCGAGCTGCAGACGGAACTCGACCTGACCTACCTGTTCATCACCCACGACCTCGCCGTGGTCCGCCTCGTCGCGGACAACGTCTGCGTCATGCAGCAGGGCCGGATCGTCGAGGCCGCAACGACGGACGAGGTCTTCGACAATCCCCGCCAGACCTACACGCAGGAGCTGCTCGCCGCGATCCCTGGCGGCAACTTCGAGTTCGGGCGCTAGACCGGACCGACCGGCTTCAGCGCCGGGAAACGGGGCGGGGACTGCGGTCCCCGCCCCGTTCGTCGTCCAAGCGGATGCCCGGAACACCCCGGAGACGCGGCCGCAACGGGGCTCCCAGCCTCCCGGCAGGGAGAGTGCGGTAGGATTATCCGTTGGGTCGGACCTTGACCACATACATCCATTCTTCGCCGCATCCGTTTGTCCGCGGCATCATTCTTCGTAAGGATTCACTTCATGGCGATTGCCACGCGCAATAACCTCCGAAATGTCGCAATCGTCGCCCACGTCGACCACGGCAAGACCACGCTGGTTGACGCGATGCTCCAGCAGACCAACTCGTTCTCGGACCACTCGCACGTGGACGAGCGCGCGATGGACTCGAACGAGCTCGAGCGCGAAAAGGGCATCACCATCCTCGCCAAGAACACGGCGATCTCGTACAAGGGCATCCACGCCACCGACGGCCCCATCACGATCAACGTGATCGACACCCCCGGCCACGCCGACTTCGGTGGCGAGGTCGAGCGCGGCCTGTCCATGGTCGATGGTGTCGTTCTCCTCGTCGACGCGAGCGAGGGCCCGCTGCCGCAGACCCGCTTCGTGCTGCGCAAGGCGCTCGAGGCCCACCTGCCCGTGATCCTTCTGGTCAACAAGACCGACCGCCCGGACGCGCGCATCGAAGAGGTCGTCGCGGAGAGCCAGGACCTGCTCATCGGCCTCGCGAGCGACATGGCCGACACGCACCCCGACCTCGACCTCGACGCCATTCTCGACGTCCCCGTCGTCTACGCGTCCGGCCGTAACGGTGCCGCGAGCCGCAACCAGCCCGAGAACGGCCAGCTGCCCGACAACGCCGACCTCGAGCCGCTCTTCGAAGCGATCCTCGAGCACATCCCGGCCCCCGTCTACGACGACGAGCACCCGCTGCAGGCCCACGTCACCAACCTCGACGCCTCGCCGTTCCTCGGCCGCCTCGCGCTGCTCCGCGTCTTCCACGGCACGATCCGCAAGGGCCAGACCGTCGCCTGGATCAAGCACGACGGTTCGGTGCACAACGTGCGCGTCACCGAGCTCCTGATCACCAAGGCTCTCGACCGCTACCCGACCGAGAGCGCGGGCCCCGGCGACATCGTCGCCGTCGCCGGCTTCGAGGACATCACCATCGGTGAGACCCTCGCGGACCCCGACGACCCCCGCGCGCTGCCGACCATCACGGTCGACGAGCCCGCCATCTCGATGACGATCGGCACCAACACCTCGCCCATCATGGGCAAGGTCAAGGGCCACAAGCTCACCGCCCGCATGGTCAAGGACCGTCTCGACCGCGAACTCGTCGGTAACGTCTCCCTGAAGGTCGTCGACATCGGACGCCCGGACGCCTGGGAGGTCCAGGGCCGTGGCGAACTCGCCCTCGCCATCCTCGTCGAGCAGATGCGCCGCGAAGGCTTCGAGCTCACCGTCGGCAAGCCGCAGGTCGTCGTGCACCGCGTCGACGGCAAGATCCACGAGCCGTACGAACACCTCACCATCGACTCGCCCGAAGAGTACCTCGGCGCGATCACCCAGCTCCTCGCCGCGCGCAAGGGCCGCATGGAGAACATGGCGAACCACGGCACCGGCTGGGTCCGGATGGAATTCATCGTTCCGTCCCGCGGCCTGATCGGCTTCCGCACCCAGTTCCTCACCGACACCCGCGGTACCGGTATCGCCAACGCGATCTTCCACGGCTACGAGGCCTGGGCCGGCCCGATCATCACCCGCAACAACGGCTCGATCGTCGCCGACCGCAACGGCGTCGTGACGCCGTTCGCGATCATCGCCCTGCAGGAGCGGATGTCCTTCTTCGTCAACCCGACCGAAGAGGTCTACGAAGGCATGGTCATCGGCGAGAACTCGCGCGCCGACGACATGGACGTCAACATCACCAAGGAGAAGAAACTGACCAACATGCGTCAGTCCACCTCCGACACCTTCGAGTCGATGACGCCGTCGCGTCAGCTGACGCTCGAGGAGTGCCTCGAATTCGCCCGTGAAGACGAGTGTGTCGAGGTGACCCCCGCGATCGTGCGTATCCGCAAGGTCGAGCTCGCGGCATCCGCTCGCGCACGCAACGTCTCGCGCATCAAGAAGCAGGACGCGAACTAGTCCCAGCTTGTCGGCGGCGCCGGCGGTTACGCTCTGGTAGACCAGAGCGGCACCGCCGGCGCCGTTTGTTTTGCCCCACGACTGAGGAAGAGAAGAAGATGACGACACCCCTCCTGCACGCCCGCGTCCTGGCGACGATCGCGCTTGCCCTGGTCGGCGGCACGCTGCTGACCGGATGCAGCGCCGACGCCGCGCAGAAGGCCGTGAACGGGGCCGTGCAGGGTGCGACAAACGGAGACGTGAGCCTGGGCGGCGCGCTCCCGGCCGGCTGGCCGTCCGAGGTGCCCATCGTCGACGGCGAAATCCTGTTCGCGTCGGCCCAGAAGGGTGACAAGCCCGGCTGGACCGTGACCGTCAAGGCAACCGCCGCCGATCCCGTAGCCGAGGCCACCCGGACCCTGACGGCCGCCGGTTTCGTGGCCGGGAGCGACGTCTCGGCGACGGTGGGCTCCGCAGGTCTCGTCTCGATGAAGAACGACCACTACGCGGTGCTCGTCGCTGGAAACACGGACGGCCTGCTCTATACGGTCACGCCGGTCTCCTGACCGCCGGGCCCCGAACGGCGCCTGCCCGCCGAATTCCTCAGGGGGCGACGTCGATGAGGACCTTGCCGACCAGGCCGGCCTCGACGGCGGCGTGCGCGCCCGCGGTGCTCTCGAGGGGGAAGCGGTGCAGGGGCAGGCCGGCTTCGGCACCGACGTGGAGGGCGCCGTCACCGATGGCCGAACCGATGTCGGCGGCTGCGGCGTCGAGGAGGTCCTGGCCGAGCGTGTAGAGCAACTGGAACTGGTAGCGCACGTTGAGGGTCATCTGGGAACGGATGTCGAGCGCGAGCGGCTTTCCCGTCGTCGCGTACACCGCGATCGAGCCGCGGGTGCGGATCACGGCCGTGTTGAGGACCGCATTCTGCGCGGGAGCGACTTCGACGACAAGGTCGACGCCTTCGGGCGCCAGCGCCCGGATGGCGCGGGCGGCATCCGCCTCGCGGTAGTTCACGACGTGGTGCGCGCCGGCGGCGGATGCGAGTGCGCCCTTCTCCGCGCTGCTCACCGTCGTGATGACGGTCGCCCCTGCCCAGCGGGCCAGCTCGATGGCCGCGTGGCCGACCGCGCCTGCGCCACCGGCGACGAGCACAGTCCGTCCGGTGAGTGCACCGGGGGAGAGGCGCCGGGGTCCGTCTTCGGCGACGGTGAGCGCGCGGTGCGCTGTCATGGCCGGAACGCCGAGGGTCGCGCCGAGGTCGAAGCTCGCCGAGTCCGGCAGCGGGTACACCCGTTCGGCCGGGAGCACGGTGAAGTCCTGGGCGGTGCCGCCGGAGGCGAGTCCGTACGCGGCGATGGCCGTCCAGACCCGGTCGCCGACGTCCAGGCGCTCGACGCCCGCGCCGACGGCGTCGACGATGCCGGCGCCGTCCTGGTTCGGCACGACCTCGGGGAACAAGAGCGCTTCGCCGGGCCGGCTGCCCGCGCGCGACTTCCAGTCGGTGGGGTTCACGCCCGAGACGAGGATGCGCACCCGTACCTCGCCGGGTCCGGGTTGCGGAAGATCGCGTTCGACGAGACGGAGGACGTCGGGGGTGCCGGTTTCGCTGTAGACGATTGCTCTCATGCAGGTTCCAACGCCCCGGCGGCGGAAAAGGTTCCCGCGGCGGCACGGAATCGGCGGAACGAGGTCAGCGGCCCAGGAAGAAGTCGGCGAGCAGCGGGGCCAGCACGGCCTGGTCGACGTCGTGACCCTGGCCGGGCACGGTCAGCACCGTACCGTCGGCGACGCAGGACGCCACGGCCACGGCTGCACGGGCTGCCCAGGCCGGGCTCCTGCCACCGGCGAGTGCCAGCGTGGGTGCCGTGATCGCGGCCAGGCGTTCACGAGGGGGCAGGCCGTCGCCCGTCAGGGCGAGTTCGTGCGGCAGGGTGGGGGCGAGGTGGACGAGTCCAGGCCAGAACGGTGCGGACGTGATGGAGCGCACGGCCGCGTCGTCCATTCCGGTGATGCGGAGGAAGAGCGCCGCTGCGGCAGCGGGGTCTCCGGCGTCGAGGGCGGCCTGGAGGCCGAGGTCGTCCGCCGGGGCCGGGTGCTCCGGATCGGCGGTGTATGGCGGCTCGTAGACTGCGAGCCGGGTGATGTGCACGCCGGCGGCGGCGGCCTCGATCGCCAGGATCGCTCCGGAGGAATGGCCGTACACGCCGGCTGCGCCTCCGGCCACGGCGACGAGGGCGGCCAGGTCCTCGATTTCGCGTTCGACCGCGTACGGCCCGGATTCCGGGCTCTCGCCCTTGCCGCGCCGGTCGAAGGTGTACGCCGTGACGTGCTCGGCGAGCAGGGTCACGAGCGGATACGGGGAGGACCGGGTGTTGAAGGCACCGCCGACGACGATGACCGGGTCCCCGGAACCGAGGCAATCGTACGCGATCCGAGTGCCATCGGCCGACCGGACGAATTCGGGCATCTGTGGTCTCCTTTGGCGACGGTGCGGCGGTGCGGCGGGTTCAGCGCGTTCAGCGGGCTCAGCGGGCGGTGGCGGCCATCTTCACGGCATCGACGCGGGGGGCGACGACCGGACGCCCGGCCCGGTTGCGGGCGCTCGACACGAGGAAGATCGTGAGCACCGTTCCGGCGTATGCGAGCCAGACCAGCAGCGAGAGCCAGGTGGTCTCCGGCGAGAAGTTCAGGGTGCCCTTCAGCAGCGTGCCGTACCAGCTCTCCGGCGGGATGGCGGCGCTCACGTCGAAGGCGAGGTTGTGCTCGCCGGGGAGGATCCCGGACTCCTGCAGGTCGTGCACACCGTAGGAGAGTACCCCGGCCGCGACGACGATCAGGATCGCCCCGCTCCAGGTGAAGAACCGCGCGAGGTTGATCTTGAGCATGCCGAAGTAGATGAGCGCTCCGAGGCCGACCGCACTGAGGATGCCGAGCGCGGCCCCGATGAGCGGCAGCGTGGTCTCGCCGGTGGACTGCACGGCGGCCCAGATGAACAGGGCCGTTTCGATGCCCTCCCGCCCGACGGCGAGGAAGGCGATCAGGACGAGGCCGACGCCGGTGCCGACGAGGGAGCGGTCGATCGTGCCGCGGAGGTGGCCGCTCAGGTCGCGGGCCGTGCGCAGCATCCAGAACACCATCCAGGTGACCAGGCCGGTCGCGGCGATGGAGAGCGTGCCGGCGATGGCCGGTTCGGCCGATTCCGGAAGGCTCGCGGTGCCGAAGGTGAGCACGGCGCCGATCGTGAGGGCGAGGAGCACGGCGAGGCCGACGCCCGTCCAGAGACGGCCGAGCAGGTCGCGGCGGGCGATCTTCACGAGGTAGGCGACGAGAATGGTGACGATGAGGGCACCTTCGAGCCCCTCTCGGAGTCCGATCAGGTAGTTGGCGAGCACGGCACTCCGGTTCTGGTCTGGATACTGATGCAGCATCACGATAGCACGGGGATGGTTAGCCTACCCTTACCGATCGCTCCACGATCCTGAGAATCCGCGAGGGTTGCTCCGAGACCCCCGGACGGTCCGCGAGAACGCACTTGTGGCCCTTCTCACCGCGTTTTCAGGGCCACAAGTGCGCTCTCGCGGCAGGAAGCGCGGGCGGATGCGCCGCGGCGGCGGTCAGGCGAAGAGGGCGGCGCCGAGGTAGCTGCCGCGGGCGGCGCCGGGCGGGACGGCGAAAAGGGCTGAACCGACGTGCCGGACGTACTCGTTCATGGCGTCGTGCCGCGCGAGGGCGAGCTGCACGGTCGTGAACTGCGAGGGGCGGCGCTGGTAGCTGATGAAGAACAGCCCGGCCTCGAGCCGGCCGAGGTCGTCGTTGCCGTCCACGAAGTTGTAACCGCGCCGCAGCATCTGCACCCCCTTGTTCTGGGCGGGGTGGGCGAGGCGCACGTGTGAGGCCGGGTCGATCAGCGGGGCGCCGTCCTTGCCGGTGCCGGCGAAGTCGGGCTCGGTGAATTCGGTGCCGCCGGAGAGCGGGGCGCCTTCGCCCTTGGTGCGGCCGAACACGGTTTCCTGTTCGCGCAGTGCGGTGCGGTCCCAGGTCTCGATCGTCATCCGGATCCGCCGGGCGACGAGGTAGGAGCCCCCGGTGAGCCACGCGGGGCCGTCGCCCGCGCCGACCCAGACCTGGTCGTCGACGACGGCCGGCTGTTCGGCCTTGATGTTGGCGGTGCCGTCCTTGAACCCGAAGAGGTTGCGCGGGGTGGCCTGGCTCGTGCTCGTCGACGAGGTGCGACCGAAGCCGAGCTGCGACCAGCGGATCGCCGCGCGACCGAAGGCGATCCTGGACAGGTTGCGGATCGCGTGCACCGCGACCTGCGGGTCGTCGGCGCAGGCCTGGACGCAGAGGTCGCCGCCGCTGCGCGCGGCATCGAGCTGGTCTCCTGGAAAGTGCGGCAGGTCGACGAGGGCGTCCGGGCGAGCGGATGCGAGGCCGAACCTGTCCTCGCCTGCGCTCGTCGCAAAGAGCGTCGGGCCGAAGCCGACCGTGATCGTCAGGCCGGCCGGAGGCAGCCCGAACGCCTCGCCGGTGTCCTCTGGCGGGGCATCGTACGGCCCGTCGACGGCCCCGTACCGGCCGATGTCGTGACCGGCGGTCAGGGCTGCGGCCGCGGTCGTCCAGTCCTGCAGCAGGGAGACCAGGTCGGCGCGGCTGGCTCCTGGGGTCAGATCGAACGCCGCGAAGTGCAGCCGGTCCTGGGCGGGCGTCACGATGCCGGCCTGGTGATCCTGGTAGAACGGGTAGACGGTGCTGCCCGCTGCCGGGGCGCCCGCCGCTGCGAGGGCCTGGACCCCGCGGTCAGCGGCGATACCGATGCCGAGGCCCGCGACGCCTGCCCCGGCGAGGCCGAGGAGGCCGCGCCGGGAGATGCCGCGCGGGGCTTTCGCTGGCGCCCCGACGGCGGGCGCCGTCCCCGACGCGCTCGCGCCGGCATCCGCCTGGTCGTCCCCTTCCTCCCGCGAGAGCGGAGTTTCGGCCCCTTCGGCGCGCGGGAAGGGGCCATTTTTCCGCTCTCGCGAATCGCCGCCCTTCATCATAGGACGAGAGCCGCGGTGAGCCGGCCGAGGGGTTCGGCGAGGGCGTTGACCTGGTCGGCGAGGCCCTTGACGGTGCCGGTGGACAGGTCGGTGTACAGGACGAAGCCGTCGCCGACTCGCTGGGCGTCGAGGAGGCTCTGCAGGGCGGTGAAGCGGGTGTCGAGGGTTGCAGCGAGGGCGGCATCCTTCTGCACGAGGACCTCCCGCACCCCGGCGTAGAGCACCCGGGCGCCGTCGACGTTGGCCTGGAAGTCCCAGAGGTCGGTGTGTGACCAGACCTCCTCCTCGCCGGTGACCTTGCCGCTCGCGACCTCGTCGAGGAGACCGATCGCGCCGTTGGTCTGCTGGGAAAGAGTGAACGTGAGCGGCTGCACCTTCTCGTTCAGGGTCGCCGTGTCCGTGACGAGCAGTCCGGCAAGGCGAGCGCGCTCGGCGGCCGGGTATGCGGCGAAGCCAGCTTCGGCCTCGGTCGGCCAGAGGTCCTTCTCGATGGCGTGCCAGCCGGTCCAGTCCTGGCCCTCTTCGAGGTCGGCCTCGCGGAGGTCGAGCTTCGGATCCAGGTCGCCGAAGGATTCCGCGACGGTCTCGACCCGCTCCCAGTGCGCGCGGGTGGCCGCGTAGAGTCCGCGGGCGGTGTCGTCGTCGCTGGCGGTGTATGCGGCGGCGAACGCGGCGGTCCCGGTGACGAGCTGGCCGATCTGGTCTTTCACGTAGGACGCATAGTTGGCGTTCGCGGTGTCGATGCGCGCGCTGAGTTCGGCGTCGCCGGGGGCGTTCGTCGCGGCATCCGCAGCGCTCGCCGGAGTCACGGTGAACGGGGCCTGGCCGATGCCCGCACCGGTCATGCCGGGCTTGCACGCCGTGAAGTAGCTGCCGGCGCTCAGGTCGACGACGAGGGTACGGCTGAGGCCGGGGCCGATGTTCTCCGCCTCACCCACGATGCGGAGCTGGTCGTCGCCGAGGAGGTAGAACTCGGTGACCTGGTCTCCGGAGTTCGAGACGGTGAAGGTGACGTTGCCGGCCGGGGCCTCCGCTCCGGACACGGTGCACGCCGTCGCGCTGCTGTCGACGGTCAGGGCGGCGTGCGCGGCGCCGGGCGCCGAGGCGTTCGGGACGCAGCCGGTGAGGGCGAGCAGGGAGACGAGGCCGAGGGTGACGCTCCCGGCGAGGGGGAGGATTCGGGGCTGCATGGAGTCCTTAGGGGTGGTGGGGCGGGAACATGGTCCGCGGCGCGGATGCCGGGCGCGCCCGGTGTGCGACGGGCGAGCGAGGGAGCCCGAACCGATTCGAACCGAGCCGATTCGAACCGAGCCGATTCGAACCGAGCCGATTCGAACCGAGCCGATTCGAACCGAGCCGATTCGAACCGAGCCGATTCGAACCGAGCCGANACCGAGCCGATTCGAACCGAGCCGATTCGAACCGAGCCGATTCGAACCGAGCCGACGGGAGTTTTCGGGTTGCGGAGCGATCAGGCGCTTGCCAGCACGGTGTCGGGCAGATCCTCCGTCGAGGTGGTTCGGGTGCGGCCGCGGTGGACTGCGCGGGCGAAGAAGGTGAGCGTGGTTCCGACGTAGGCGACCCAGACCAGGAGTTCGAGCCAGGTCGTCGCGGGGGAGAAGTTGAGCGTTCCCTTGAGCAGGGTGCCGTACCAGCTGTCCGGCGGGATGGCGGCGCTCACGTCGAAGGCGATGCTGTGCAGGCCCGGCAGGACGCCGGCCTCCTGCAGATCGTGCACGCCGTAGGAGAGCACGCCGGCCGCGACGACGATGAGGATGCCGCCGGTCCAGGTGAAGAATTTCGTGAGGTTGATCCGCAGCATCCCCGAGTAGATCAGCCAGCCGAGGCCGGCAGCCGTGACGATGCCGAGGAAGGCGCCGAGGAGCGGCAGGGTGGTCTCCCCGGTCGCCTGCACGGCGGCCCAGAGGAACAGCGCCGTTTCGATGCCCTCCCGGCCGACGGCGATGAAGGCGACGACGACGAGCCCGATGCCGGAGCCGAGCAGGGACTTGTCGATGCTGCCGCGGAGGTGGCTCGAGAGGGTGCGCGCGGTGCGGAGCATCCAGAACACCATCCAGGTCACGAGCCCGGTTGCGGCGATCGAGAGCAGTCCGCCGATCGTCTCCTGGGCCGCGAACGAGAGGCCGTATGTGCCGTAGGTGAGCAGGGCGCCGATGGCGAGCGCGAGGAGCACGGCGAGTCCGACGCCCGCCCAGATTCGCGGCAGAACGTCCTTCCGCCCGATCTTGACGACATAGGCGACGAGGATCGTCACGATGAGTGCGGCTTCGAGGCCCTCACGGAGGCCGATCAGATAGTTTGCGAGCACGGTTTCCTGGTCTTCGGGAGCGGTTGAGTTTGGTAAGGCTATCCTTACTCGAGCGACTCTACCGGCGGTCGGCCGCGAATGTCCAGTTATTATTCTGAGGTGGGTGTCCGCCAATCCGACCCTGGGGAGCTCATCGATGGTCATGTCCGGCAGTGCAGAACGCATCGTCTTCGTGCACGACCGTCCCGGCGACGAGGCCTGGTTCACCGGCGGGACCATTGCCCGCCTGCGCGGCGATGACGCAGGGGTCGTCGTGCTCTTCGGCGCCCGGGCGCCGGGTGACACCGGTGACAGCACCTCGGGGGCGAGCTCCGATGTGCGTGCGGCACTCTCCGCACTCGGCGTCAGCGACTGGCGTGTCCTGCCCCCTTCGACAGACCCCGCCGCGGCCGTGCGCGCCGTGCTCGACGAGGTCCGGGCGACGGCGATCGTGATCGGCGCCCGCAGCGAGCTGCTCCAGGCTGCTGCAGTGGATGCCGCGCACGCCTCCCGGGTGCCGGTCTTCGTGAGTCGCGGGGTCACCGAGGCCATCGGGCAGCGGATCGTCGCGATCGACGTCAGCGACCACATCGAGCAGAAGCTCGCCGCCCTCTCCGCATACCCGGACCGCTGGACCGTTGACGGACGCGTCGTGACGGCCGTCCGTCCCGGGGACCCCGCCGGGTCGGTCACGGGAACCGAAACCTACCTGCGGGCCATACCGCCGCCGGCCGCGCCCGCAGGCCGGGCCGCGGCATCCGCCGTTCAGGCACCGCAGCCCGGAGCGGACCCGGAGGGCGCGGCGAAGCAGCCGTCCCCGGCGGACCCGACAGACCCGGCGGACCCGGCGGACCCGGCGCCGGCCGGCGCCTTCGCGACCGGAGCGCTGCGCGCCGTCGCGAGCCTCTTCGCTCTCGCCGCCGGCGTGGTCTTCGGGGTGCTCGGCACGGTGGCGCACCAGGCCACACTCGTGCTCGGCCCCGTGACCCTGCCCGTCGGCCTCGTTCTCGCGACACTGGCTGCGAGCGCCCTCCTCGTCGGCCTCCGGCTCGTGCTCGACGACCGGGTGGTCGTGCTCGCGTGCACGATCGGCCTCGTCGGATCGATCTTCCTGTTGTCGCTCAAGAGCACGGGCGGTTCCGTGCTCGTGCCCGCCGGACTGGCCGGCACGCTGTGGACGGTGCTGCCGACCCTCGTCGCCTCGCTCGTGCTGGCCTGGCCGCGGCTCCCGCAGCGAAGGGGCCGGTCGGGCCAGGGCGCCTGAGCCACGACGCCTGAGCCACGACGCCTGACCCGGGGCGCTTGACCTAGACTGGACGTTCAGCTCGTGAAGGGAGCTCCCCGCTCGTGACCTATGTCATTGCCCTGCCGTGTGTCGACGTGAAAGACCGCGCCTGCGTGGACGAATGCCCGGTCGACTGCATTTACGAGGGCGACCGTTCCCTCTACATCCACCCGGACGAATGCGTCGACTGCGGCGCCTGCGAACCGGTCTGCCCCGTTGAGGCCATCTACTACGAGGACGACGTCCCCGAGCAGTGGGCCGAGTACTACAAGGCCAACGTCGAATTCTTCGATGACATCGGGTCTCCCGGCGGCGCCGCGAAGGTCGGCGTGATCCACAAGGACCACCCGATCATCGCCGTCCTGCCCCCGCAGGTCTGACCGGTCGTGCTCAAGCCGCTCCCTGACTACCCGTGGGACCAGATGGCACCGTTCGCGGCCCAGGCCCGCGCGCACGCCGACGGCATCGTCGACCTGTCGATCGGCTCGCCCGTCGATCCGACCCCGGACGTCGTGCGCACCGCCCTCGCCGCGGCAACGGATGCCCACGCGTACCCGCAGACCGTCGGCACGCCTGAGCTGCAGGCCGCGATCGTCGACTGGTATGCGCGCCGTCGCGGGGTCGCCGGGCTGACGCCGGCCAACGTGCTCCCCACGATCGGTTCCAAGGAACTCGTCGCCCTCCTGCCCTTCATGCTCGGCCTCGGCGAGGGCGACACCGTCGTCCACCCGCTCGCGGCATACCCCACCTATGCGATCGGCGCCGCGATGGCCGGATGCGACGCGTTCGCCTCCGACGACCCGGCCGCGTGGCCGGCAACGACGAAGCTCATCTGGCTGAACAGCCCGGGAAACCCCGACGGCCGCGTGCTGTCGGTGTCCGAGTTGCGTGCCGCCGTCGCGCGCGCGCGGGACCTCGGGGCCGTCATCGTGTCCGATGAGTGTTACGCCGAGCTCGGCTGGGCGGGACCCTGGGCGTCCGAGCCGATTCCCAGCATCCTCGACCCGCGCGTGATCGGCACCGACCGGCGCAACGTGCTCGCGATCTACTCCCTCAGCAAGCAGTCCAACATGGCCGGCTACCGCGGCGCCTTCGCGGCCGGCTGCGCCGACGTGCTCGCCCGCGTGCTCACCGTGCGGAAGCACGCCGGCCTGATGCTCCCGCAGCCGCTCCAGGCCGCGATGGTGGCCGCCCTCGGCGACGACTCCCACGTTGCGGCCCAGCGTGAACGGTACCGGGGCAGGCGAGCCGTGCTGCTGCCGGCGATCGAGGCCGCCGGGTACCGGATCGACAGGAGCGAGGCCGGCCTCTACCTGTGGGCGACGAAGGGGGTCGACTGCTGGCAGTCGATCGCCGAACTCGCCGGCCTCGGCATCCTCGCCGGACCGGGATCCTTCTACGGGGACGGGTACCCGCAGCACGTTCGATTCTCGCTCACGGCGACGGATGAGCGCATCCACGCAGCCGCCGCTCGGCTCCGGTCGCTAGAGTAGCAACTGCCCACGGTGTACCCGGAGCGGGTAACATCGACATTCTTGTGGCACTCCTCCGGTGAAACTGCCGAAAGTTTGGCGGATGCAACAGTAGGTGGTGGGGCCGATTAGGCTGTATCCGCTTGGACGTCTCTAGCCACACCGGTGTGCCATGGCGGCCACCCCCAGTCCGTAAGGCAGTGATTCAGTGACACTCAGTGATATTCAGGGAGGCGCCGTGAGCGACGTCGTACAGCGAACACCGTCCATCGACCCCTTGGGGGCGACGCTCGCCTTCCCAGGGGGCATCGCCGAGTTCCCGATCGCCCACGGGACCGAGGGCCCCTCCGGCATCGATATCTCGACACTGACCCGGCAGACCGGGCTCGTCACCCTGGACTCCGGCTTCGTGAACACCGCGGCGACCCGTTCGGCGATCACGTACATCGACGGCGGCAAGGGCATCCTGCGCTACCGCGGCTACCCGATCGAACAGATCGCCCAGAACTCCAACTTCCTTGAGACCGCGTGGCTGCTCATCTACGGCGAACTGCCGAGCGCAGGCGAGCTCGAGGCCTTCGACAAGCGCATCCGCAAGCACACCCTGCTGCACGAGGACATGCGCCGCTTCTTCGACGTGCTGCCGTTCAACGCGCACCCGATGTCCGTGCTCGCCTCCGGCGTCTCCGCGATGGCCGCGTACTACCAGGACTCGCTCGACCCGAACGACCCGGACCAGGTCGAAATCGCCACGATCCACCTGCTCGCCAAGCTTCCGGTCATGGCGGCGTACGCCCACAAGAAGAGCGTCGGGCAGGCCTTCCTCTACCCGGACAACTCCCTCGGCTACGTCGACAACTTCCTCAAGCTCATCTTCGGGACCCTCGCGGAGCCGTACGAAGTCGATCCCGTGGTGAGCAAGGCGCTCGAACGCCTGCTGATGCTGCACGAAGACCACGAGCAGAACGCCTCGACGTCGACCGTGCGCCTCGTCGGCTCCACCGAGGCCAACCTCTTCGCCTCCGTGTCCGCCGGCATCAGCGCTCTCTCCGGTCCGCTGCACGGCGGCGCGAACGAGGCCGTGCTCAAGATGCTCGGCGAGATCAGGGCCTCCGGCGAGAGCGTGGAGAAGTTCGTCGAACGGGTCAAGAACAAGGAGCAGGGCGTGCGCCTGATGGGCTTCGGCCACCGGGTGTACAAGAACTACGACCCGCGCGCGACCCTCGTCAAGGAGAGCGCCGACGAGGTGCTCGCCGCCCTCGGCGTCAAGGACGACCTCCTCGACATCGCCAAGGAGCTCGAGCACATCGCCCTCAACGACGACTACTTCCGCGAGCGCAAGCTCTACCCCAACGTCGACTTCTACACCGGCGTCATCTACAAGGCGATGGGCTTCCCGACGAGCATGTTCACGGTCCTCTTCGCCGTGGGCCGCCTTCCCGGCTGGGTCGCGCACTGGCGCGAGATGAACGCGGACCCGACGACGAAGATCGGCCGCCCACAGCAGTTGTACACGGGCTCCCCGGCCAGGGACTTCCCCCGTCGCTAGCTGCACACCCGCAGAACGACGGATGCCCGGCACGCGATCGCGTGCCGGGCATCCGCTTTCGTCGGACCAGAGTCAGGCGTGCAACTGCTCGTTCAGGACGATGCCGTTCCCGCTGCGGGCGAGAACCTCGACGGCGCCCGACATCGAGTTGCGTCGGAAGAGCAGGTTCGGCACCCCGGACAGCTCGACGGCCTTCATCGTCTGCATGCGGCCGTCCGCGGTGCGCGGCTGGTCGGGCAGGGATACCTTCGTGCCTGCCGTGACGTAGAGGCCGGCCTCGACGACGGAATCGTCGCCGATCGAGATGCCGATGCCGGAGTTCGCGCCGAGCAGGGCGCGTTCACCGATGCGCACGCGCTCGGTGCCGCCGCCGGACAGGGTGCCCATGATCGAGGCGCCGCCGCCGATGTCAGCGCCGTTGCCGACGACGACCCCCTGCGAAATGCGCCCCTCGACCATGGAGACGCCGAGGGTGCCCGCGTTGAAGTTCACGAAGCCCTCGTGCATGACCGTGGTGCCGGGGGAGAGGTAGGCGCCGAGGCGGACCCGCGAGGCGTCCGCGATCCGCACCCGGTCGGGGGTGACGTAGTTCAGCAGCGGCGGGAACTTGTCAACGCCGCTGGCCTGGATGCCCGCGCGCTGCAAGGCCGGGCGCAGCCGGTCGAAGTCGGCGGGCAGCATCGGGCCGGCGTTCGTCCACACCACGACGGGCAGGTGGCCGAAGATGCCCTCGAGGTTGATGCTGTTGGGCCTGACGAGCAGGTGCGAGAGCAGGTGCAGCCGCAGGTAGGCATCCGCAGTGCCGGCCGGCGGCGCGGTGAGGTCGATCTCGATCGTCACGGTCTCGAGGCGCACGGCACGCCGCGGGTCCGCCCCGGCGAGTTCGGTGACCGAGGCGGGCACGATCCACCGGTCGCGGCCGGCGGGCAGCGAGCCGAGCAGGGGAGCGGGGAACCAGGTGTCGAGGACCGTGCCGTCCTCGGCGACGGTGGCCAGGCCGTAGCCCCAGGCGGTGGTGGGGACGGCGGACTGCGGGGACTCTGTCTCGGTCATTCCTCTAGATTAGTAGGGTGCCTTCGACCCCCCAGCCCGTGTCCGTGCCCGCATCCCCGCCGGTGAACCCGTACGTGAACCCCGCACCGGATGCAGCGGGCGCCCGCCGCGCCGGCCAGCTCGACCTCGCCGCGTCCTCCGTTTCGATCACGCAGGCGATCTGCGACATCGAGTCCGTCTCCGGTGATGAGACCCCCCTTGCGGACGCCGTCGAGCAGGCGCTCACCGGATTCGCGCACCTCGAGGTCATCCGCGACGGTGACACGGTCGTCGCGCGCACCCGCCTCGGCCGCGACCGGCGGGTCATCATCGCCGGCCACCTCGACACCGTCCCGGTCAACGACAACCTGCCGACCCGGTTCGAGACCGTCGACGGCGTCGAGCACCTGTGGGGCCGCGGCACGGTGGACATGAAGGCCGGCGTCGCCGTTCAGCTGAAGCTCGCCGCCGAGCTCACAGACCCCGGCCTCGACGTGACCTGGATGTGGTACGACCACGAGGAGGTCTCCGACGAGCTCAACGGCCTCGGCCGGCTCGCCCGGAACCGCCCCGACCTCTTCGAGGGCGACTTCGCCATCCTCGGCGAACCCAGCAACGGCCAGGTCGAGGGCGGCTGCAACGGCAACCTGCGGTTCGAGGTGCGCACCCACGGGCTGCGCGCGCACTCCGCCCGCAGCTGGGTGGGCGAGAACGCCATCCACAAGGCCGCCCCGATCCTCGCCATCCTCGCCGGCTACGAGCCTCGCGCCGTCGAGGTCGAGGGCCTCGTCTACCGGGAGGGCCTGAACGCCGTCGGGATCAGCGGCGGCATCGCCGGCAACGTCATCCCCGACGAGTGCATGGTGCACATCAACTACCGCTTCGCCCCGAGCCGCAGCTCCGCGGAGGCCCTCGAGCACGTGCGCGAACTGTTCGCCGGGTACGAGATCACCGTCGTCGACCGCGCGGAGGGCGCGCGCCCGGGACTCGACGCCCCGCTCGCGCAGGAATTCCTCGCCTTCGTCGGAGCCGAAGCCCGGCCCAAGTACGGCTGGACGGACGTCGCCCGGTTCTCCGCCCTCGGCATCCCTGCCGTCAACTACGGGCCCGGCGACCCGCTCAAGGCCCACGCCGACGACGAGCGCGTCGCCGTGCACCAGATCACGGACTGCGAGGTCGCCCTCCGGTCCTGGCTGACCGCCACCCCGGGCCGGAAGCTCTAGCCGTGGCCGCGGAGGCCCCGCCTCGTCCTCCGAGGGGGAGACCGCCGCGCTCGCTGCGCGGGACGTCGCCAACGCCGCGGGTCCCACCGTCCCAGGCGCTGCAGCGGATGCTGCCGGCCCGCTGGCGGGCCCGCGCCCGGCTGGCCCCATGGTGGGCCGGTGTCGCCGGCATCTGGGTGCTGTCCCGCGTTGTGACGACCACCCTCGTCCTGATCCTGGCGCGCGTCCAGGGCGCGAACCCGTGGACCGGCGCCAGCCCGGGGTACTTCGACTTCGCCAACATCTGGGACGCCCGCTGGTACAACATCGTCGCCGTGTCCGGCTACCCGGCGGTGCTGCCCGTCACGAGCACCGGCCACATCGGCGAGAACGCGTGGGCGTTCCTGCCCGGTTACCCCGCCGTCGTGCGCGTCCTGATGTTCCTCACCGGGGCGCCGTGGGCGCCGGCCGCCGTGGTCGTCTCGCTCGCCTTCAGCCTCGGGGCCACCCTGGTCTTCTACCGGCTGATGCTGCGCGTCCAGGGCCGCGGCACCGCACTGTTCGCCGTCGTGCTGTTCTGCGTCGCGCCCCTGACCCCGATCCTGCAGTTCGGCTACGCCGAGGCGATGTACCTCTTCTTCCTCACCCTCGCCCTCCTGCTGCTCCTCGAACGGCGCTACGTGCTGCTGTTCCCCGTGGTCGCGGTGATGGCGTTCACCCGGCCGAGCGGCCTCGCCTTCGCCCTCGCACTCGGGTTCCACATCGTGCATCGCTGGCTGACCCGTCGCAGCGACCCGTTCCCAGCGGCAGAACGCCTCACCGCTGCATCCGTCACCGTCTTCAGCGCCCTCAGCGGCTTCGCCTGGCCGCTCATCGCCTGGATCGCGACCGGCTCGGCGACCGCATACACCGACACCGAGCTCGCCTGGCGGTCCTCGTACATCGGTTACCAGGAACTCGTGCCCTTCACAGCCTGGTTCCAGGGCGGGATCTGGTGGCTCGGCACACCGCTCGGCATCGTCGTGGTGCTCGCGCTCGTCGTCGGCTTCGCCGTCCTGCTGTTCACTCCCGCGGTCCGCCGGCTCGGCGTGGACCTGAGATTCTGGCTCGCCGCATACGGGCTCTACCTCTTCGCGGTCTTCTTCCCGCAATCGAGCACCTTCCGGCTGCTGATGCCGATGTTCCCGGTGCTCGGCGCGATCGCGCAGCCGAAACGGCTCTGGTACCGGATCGGGATCGTGGTGCTGTGCGTCCTCGGCCAGTGGGGGTGGCTGCTGATCTGCTGGGGCGTCGACGGTAAGGACTGGACGCCGCCCTAACCGTGCGCGACCGCCTTCGTTACCCGCCCGGACCTCGTGAATTTTCGTCTCGGGCCGCGATGGTCGATAATAGAAGTTCAGACGAATGAGTGGAAGGGGAGTTCATGGCGGCCATGAAGCCACGGACCGGAGACGGGCCAATGGAGGCTGTAAAGGAGGGGCGCCTGATCATTGTGCGTGTTCCGCTCGAGGGCGGAGGACGACTCGTCGTCTCTGTGAACGACGCGGAAGCCAAGGAGCTTCACGATGCACTCGCCGGCGTAGTACGCCCGGTTGCCTAGCGTCGGAGATCACGTCTCCACCTCGTAACCGAGGAGAATTACGGATCGGCCGTGCAGCCCTGCTGCACGGCCGATCTTTTTCGTGCCGTTGCGCTACGCGCGGAGCTTGGTGATCTGCAGCAGGCCGTCGCCGACGGGCGACAGGGCGCTGATCACGGCGGTCGAGCCGCTGATCTCGCTCAGCAGGGTGCGGAAGCCGGTGGCGACCTCGTCGCGCTGCGCCGGGTTCGCGACGCGGCCGCGCCAGAGGGCGTGGGCCACGAGCACGGTTCCGCCCGGCCGGGCCAGCCGCAGCCCGTGCTCGACGTATTCGATGACCGACTGCGGGTCGGCGTCGATGAAGACGATGTCGTACGAGTTCTCGTTCATCCGGGGGAGGACATCCGCTGCCTTGCCCGTGATCAGCCGTACCCGGTTCGCCGGGATCTTCGCCTCCGTGAACAGGGCGCGGGCGTGCTGCTGGTGGTCGACCTCGGTGTCGATCGAGGTGAGGGTAGCCCCTGGCGCCCCGGTCAGGAGCCAGATGCCGGAGACGCCGGCCCCCGTGCCGACCTCGAGGATGCTGCGTGCTCCGGTCGCTGCGGCGATCACGGCCGACTGGGCACCGACCGCCGGGGAGATCGCGTCGATGCCGAGCTCGAGCGACTGCTGGCGCGCCCGGATGACGGCCTCGCTCTCAACGACAGAGTCGTCGGAAAACTTCCAGTTCAAATCTTTGTCAGACACGGTGCAACTCCAGTTTTGTATGGGTCCAGCTTAAGGGGGCTCCCCGCCGGTCGGCGGAGGCCCCGCCGCGCGTTATCCTCAACCTATGCTTGGTTTGACGTTCGAGAAGCTCCTCCTGGTCGGGATCGTCGCCGTCTTCCTGCTCGGACCCGAGAAGCTTCCCCACTACGCGGCCCAGCTCGCCCGGCTCGTCCGGCAGCTCCGGGACCTGGCCAACGGCGCCAAGGAACGCATGCGCGACGAGATGGGCCCCGAATTCGACGACGTCGACTGGAAGAAGCTCGACCCGCGCCAGTACGACCCGCGCCGGATCATCCGTGAGGCCCTCATCGAGGATGAACCGGTCAAGGAGCAGTCCGCCGTCGTGTCCCGGGTGTCGCCGAACCCGAACGGCGCATACCTGTCCAGGAAGCGGGCGAAGGAGAACGCCCTCGCGCCGGCGGAACCCGCTCCGTTCGACTCGGAGGCCACGTAGCAGCACCCGACAACGGCCGTCCGCTCAGGCACGGGCCTGCACGGGCCGTTCGGCGCCGAGCTGCGCCGCGAGAGCGTTCGCCGATGCGCGCAACCGCAGCGTGAGCGCGCCGAGTTCGGCTGTCCCCCACTCCCCGATCACGGCGACACCGAGGGCGGCGATCACGCCGGGCGCCCGCACCGGGACCGCGAGGCACGCGTTGCCGTGGGCCGCTCCCTGGTGCGTGCCGCGGGCATCCGCCGGGCGGGGGAGCGTGACCGTGCCATAGAGGTGCGTTGCCGTGTGTGTGCCGGCGGCCGTGCCCGCGTTCGTCACGCTCGCCGGGCCTGCCAGGTGCGCAGCGTTCGAACCGTTTGCGGCGTATGCGGCATGGGCAGCGTGCGCGGCGGGGATGCCACGGGCGTCTGGCGCCCCCGGCGCGGCGTGGGCCCCCGGCGGACGGCCGTGCGCGGCGAGGAAGTCGGCGCGCTGCTCGCGGCTGAGCTGGGAGAGGATCTGGCGGCCGAGTGCGGAGGCGTACGGGCTGGCGCTGAGCCCTGTCCACGGCTCGGATCTCGGGGTGCCCGCGGCGTCGACGATGTCGATGAGGCCCACCCTCCCGTCGCTGAAGCGCGCGAGGTACGCCGTCGCGCCGTTCTCCCCGGCAACCTGGCGGAGGGTGTGGCGCACCCGGGCGAGAAAGACGCCGGCGTCTGCGTCGCGGAGGCTCGGGAACCGGAGCCCGAGGACGAGGCCGTCGGGCTCCGTGCCGAGATAGCCCTCGTGCACGAGGGTCCTGGTCAGGTTGTACGCCGTGCCGAGGCTGAGCCCCGAGGCCTGGGCGACCGCCTTGACGGGCATCGGCCGGGGGGCGCCCGAGACGATGTCAACGATCCTCAGGGCGCGCTGGACCGAGGAAATGAGGGTGCGGTGTTCCAGCGCCATCCCGCTCCTAACCTGTCGCCCGCGACTGTTCGGAACAGGATAGACAGACTCGCCCGCGCCGGATAGAGCCATCCGGGTCGTTCTGGCTCCTAGGCTGTCATCACGCGAACGAAAGGTCGGGGATGGCGAAGAAGAAACCCACACCAGGCAGGATCCGCAAGGCCGAATACAACGCCGAGCTGCGCAGGCTGCAGACGGAGCTCGTCGCCATGCAGGAGTGGGTGCGCGAGTCGGGCGCCCGCATCGTCGTGATCTTCGAGGGCCGCGATGCTGCGGGCAAGGGCTCGGCCATCAAGCGGGTCACGGAGTACCTGAATCCGCGGATCGCCCGGATCGTCGCGCTGCCGGTGCCGACAGACCGTGAGCGTGGCCAGTGGTATTTCCAGCGGTACATCGAGCACCTGCCGTCGACGGGGGAGATGGTGCTGATGGACCGCTCCTGGTACAACCGGGCCGGCGTCGAACGCGTGATGGGGTACTGCACCCCCGACGAGTACCGCCGGTTCCTGCACCAGGCGCCCCTCTTCGAGCGGATGCTGGTCGAGGACGGGATCCTCCTCGTCAAGTATTGGTTCTCCGTATCCGACCACGAGCAGGAGGCCCGGTTCCGCTCGAGGCTCAAGGACCCGATGCGTCGCTGGAAGCTCTCGGAGACCGACCTGCTCTCGATCACGAAGTGGGTGGACTACTCCAAGGCCAAGGATGAGATGTTCGTGCACACCGACATCGCCGAGGCGCCCTGGTGGGTCGTCGAGAGCGAGGACAAGCTCGCGGCCAGGCTCAACATGATCAACCATCTGCTCTCGATCGTGCCGTACGAGCACCGTGAACCGCCGCGGGTCTCGATTCCGCATCGGCCGCAGGGCGCCGACTACGAGCGTCCGCCGCGCGAACTCAACCGCACCGTCCCCGACCATGCGGCTACGCTCGGTGGAGCCGGTGACGCGTCCGGATAGCAGCTGCTAGGCGGCGGGGGATTCGTCCGTTAGAGTAAGCCATCCGGAGGGGGAGCTCATGGGTACGTTGTTGTACGGCAGTCCAGGAATTGTGGTCAGTTTTGAGGATCGTGCCCTGATGCACCTGCAGATCGTCATTACGACGAAACTGCGGCGCAGGGAGGGCTTCATTTTTTCGTGGACGGAGTCGGCCGATGACGAGACCGAGAGCGGGCGCAGCGCCATCTGGCTCGATGCCAGCAGCACACTCTATTACCGCTATTCGGTCAGCCGGGTGCCGAACATCAACCGGGACTGGATCGAGCGGCTGATGGTGTCGGCGAACAGCGCGGGCGGCCTGTTCTTCTCCGTGGAACCGCCGCCGGTCGTCCCTGTCCTGAAATCACGATCCTGACACTCGTTCCACGACCGTTCGCTCCTGGCTCTCCTGCTCGTTCCTGACGCACTCACGTTTCGAAGACACCGTCGCTGATGAAGGGTATCCGTGTTAGTCCGATCCCTGGCCGCCCCGTGGGAGGCCGGACTCTCCCCGGCCCAGTACCAGCTCATCTGCTATTTCGTGGGGATGGGCGCCCTGTGCTTCTTCGTGGGTTTCCTGCGGGCCTGGGTGACCCGGGGGGAGGTCGGCGCCCGGTACCGGACCGCCGTTGTCGCGCGGCTCGGCATCATGAGCGCCATGTTCCTGTCCTACCTCGTCCTCCTGTCCGGTCTTCTCTTCGGGTATACCCGTGAAGGCGCGGAGTTCGTGCCCAACGGGCTTGCGCTCCTCACCTTCGGCGTGCGCTACGTCGAGTGGTCGGTTGCGGTTCCCCTCGTCGTCATCGAGCTCCTCGCCGTGTGCGTCGTCCTCGGCGGCGTGGCCCGGCGCATCCGCCTGATCGCGATGGCCGGCGGTTTCTTCATGGTGTTCCTGGCGTACCTGGGCGCGATCGTCGCCTCGGGGGGCACGGATGCCGCCGCGCTCGTCGGGTGGGGGATCGCCGCCGGAGTGTTCTGGCTGGCGACGACGGCCCTGCTCGCGAGCGTGGTGCGGCGCTCCCTGCCCGTGCTCACGGTGGATTCGGCCGCACTGCTGCGCTCCGCGACCATCCTGCTGCTGTCCTCGTGGGCGGTGTACCCGATCGTGTACGCGATGCCGCTCGTCGGCTCCGGTGGGACGCTCGTCGTGGTCATGCAGATCATGCTCACCGTCGCCGACATCGTCGCGAAGATCTGGTTCGGCGGCGTGCTCCACCGCGTGGCCAAGCTCCGGACCGCGGAGGACGTCCGTGCGGGCCGTGACGTTCACCCGGAGGCGATCTGGATCTCCTCGGTCAAGCAGTCCGATGCCGGCAAGCCGCGGGAGGTGTACCTCGCCGCCGGTGCGGCCGTGCACGTGCGGCGTCCGCAGCCGCCGACGAGTACGGCCGCGCCGACCTCGCAGCCCGAACTGTTCGCGGACCCGCAGCCCGAGCTGTTCGCCGACCTCGAGCCCTAGCGTCGTCCCGACCTTGAGGTGTCGCACATCGACGTTCGCGGGCCGTGTGAACGTCGATATGCGACACCTCACGCCCGGGCGCGCGGCGCGGTGACCGGCGTTATTTGAGGGAGACGCCGAGGCTGCGGCCGGAGAGGCCGCGGGCGCGGGAGAACAGCCGCTCGGCGACCGCGTCGATCGCGAGGGCCGCCGGGTCGAGCGGGTCGCTCAGCACGACCGGGCGACCGTCGTCGCCGCCGGTGCGGAGCGGAACGCTGAGAGGGACGCTCGCCAGGAGCGGCACCGGCGTGTCCTGGCCGGCCGAGAGTCGCCGCGCGACCTCGGCTCCGCCTCCGGCGCCGAAGAGCTCGAGCAGGCTGCCGTCGGGCTGGAGGGCGCCGGACATGTTCTCGATCACGCCGAAGATGGTCTGCCCGGTCTGGCGGGCGACGACGCCGCTGCGTTCGGCGATGTCCGCCGCGGCGGGCTGCGGGGTCGTCACGACGATGACCTCGGCCTGGGGCAGCAGCTGACCGATCGAGATCGCCACGTCGCCGGTCCCTGGCGGGAGGTCGAGCAGGAGCACGTCGAGGTCGCCGAAGTAGACCTCGGTGAGGAACTGGGTGATCGTCCGGTGCAGCATCGGCCCGCGCCAGGCGACCGCGACGCCGCCGTCCTCCACGAACATGCCGATCGAGATGACCTTCACGTCGTAATTGATCGGCGGCAGGATCATGTCGCCGACCCTGGTCGGTTTGACCGCTGTCCCCTTGGCGCCGTCGACGCCGGGCGTGACGAGGCCGAGCAGTCCGGGAATGGAGAAACCGTAGACATCCGCGTCGACGACGCCGACCTTGAGGCCGCGGCCGGAGAGCGCGACGGCGAGGTTCGCCGTGATCGTCGACTTGCCGACGCCGCCCTTGCCGCTCGTCACGAGGTAGACCCGGGTGAGGGAACCCGCACCGAACTGCGTCGTGCGCGCGGCCGCGCCGCCGCGGAGTTTCTCGGTCATCGTGCGGCGCTGCTCACGGGTCATCACGCCGACCGACACGGTCACGTGTCCTGGACCGGCGACGGACTCTGCCGTCTCGAGCACGTCCCGTTCGATCTGGCGTGCGGCGGGGCATCCGGCGATCGTGAGCAGCAGGTCGACGGTGGTGTGCCCGGTCCCGGTGTGCACCCCGGCGACCATGCCGAGCTCGGTGATCGGCTTGCGGATCTCCGGGTCGATCACCCGGGAGAGCGCAGCGCCGACCCTGGCGTCGATCCCGGCGGGGTCGGCGGTTGCCGTACCCGGTGCCAGGGGCGAGTCAGCGGCCAATCGGGGGTCGCTCCTCGATGGTCCTGGCGGATGCCGGGGGTGAGGCGGGCGTTGCCGGTGCGGCTGATGGTGCGGGTACGGCTGACGCAGCTGGTGCGGTTGTGGGTTCGACGCCCCGTGCCGTCGCCTGCGCCGTGGCTGTTGCCCTGTCCTGGCCTGCCTCGCGGTCGTGGTCGTGGTCGTGGTCGATTTCCCGCTCGCGGTCGCCCTTGCGGGAGCGTTTGCGGCTGCGCTTCTCCTCGTCCTCACGCTGTTCGAGGTTCTCGAGCAGGGCGCGGAGTTCGCTGCGGAGGAAGTCGCGGGAGGCGAGGTCCTTCATGCCGAGGCGGAGGGCGACGACCTCGCGGGCGAGGTACTCGGTGTCGGCGAGGTTGCGTTCGGCGCGCTGCCGGTCCTGTTCGAACTGGACCCTGTCGCGGTCGTCCTGACGGTTCTGCGCGAGCAGGATCATCGGGGCGGCATAGGAGGCCTGCATCGAGAGCACGAGGGTGAGTGCGATGAAGCCGAGCGCGACGGAGTCGAAGCGCCATGCGACGGGGGCGAGGGTGTTCCAGCCCATCCAGAAGAGAACGAAAAGCGTGAGCCCGAGCAGGAACCACGGGGTGCCCATGCCGCGGGCGATGGCCTCTGTCAGCCGGCCGAAACGGTCGCTCGACGGCCGGTCGCGGTTGCGATTGCGGTTCCTGGTTCGCGACAGGGGAGCGACGCGCAGGCCCTTGGGCGAGTCGAGGCGCTGATCCGAGCGATCACTTCGGGCCATTGCCGGTCCTCCGTCCGTGTGGCAGCGGGATGCTTCCCGTCTTCAGCTCGCTGCGGGCGGCTGCCCGGCGGCGTACATCGTCATTGCCGTCGTGACTTCGCCAGTCGTCTGGCAACAGGTAGTCGAGGACATCGTCAATTGTCACCACCCCGACGAGTCGGTGGTTGTCGTCGACAACGGGAACGGAGACGAGGTCGTAGCTCGCGAGGATCCGGGTGACCTCCGCGGCCGAGGTGTCTGCGGTGACGGGGTCGAGACCCTGGTCGAGCAGCGTGCCGAGGCGCTCGTGCGGCGGGTAGCGCAGCATCCGCTGGAAATGCACCATGCCGAGGAAACGGCCGGTCGGCGGCTCGTACGGCGGGAGGGTGACGCAGATCGCAGCTCCGAGCGCTGGCGCGAGGTCGTGGCGGCGGATCAGGGCGAGGCCCTCTGCGACGGTCGCGTCGGCGGAGACGATGATGGGCTCCGTCGTCATCAGGCCACCGGCCGTGTCCGGCGCGTAGGTGAGCAGGAAGCGCACGTCGTCGGCTTCCTCCGGCTCCATCAGGTCGAGCAGCTGCTCGCCGTGTTCCTCAGGCAGCTGGGCGATGAGGTCGGCTGCGTCGTCCGGTTGCATGTGGTCGAGCACGTCGGCGGCGCGGGCGTCGCCGAGCCGGGTGAGGATGGCGACCTGTTCGGTCTCCGGCATCTCCTCGAGGACGTCGGCGAGGCGGCCGTCGGGAAGCTCGCTCGCGACCTCGTGCATGCGCTCGGGCGGAAGGTCGAGCATCGTGTTGGCGAGGTCGGCGGGCTTGAGGTCGGAATAGGTCGCGATGAGCTGCTCGGCGGACTGGGCCTGGCCGACGGTGGTCTTCTCGCGGACGTCGCTCCAGGTGGCGAACGTCGTCGCGCCCTTCGCGAAGAGGGACACGCTCGCCTTGGGACGGCGGACGAAGAGCTGGGCGATCTCCCAGGCTCCCTGCTTGGTCTCCTCGATCGACACGTCCTCGACGGTCGCCTCGCCGGAGCCGTCGTTGAAGATGACCTCGCGGCCCAGGAGCTCGGCAATGACGCGGACCTCGCCGCCGCGCTGTTCGAAGCGGCGCACGTTGATCAGGCCGGTCGTGATGATCTGGCCGGAGCCGATGCTCGTGACCCGGCTCATCGACACGAAGACGCGGCGCTTGCCCGGGATTTCCACAATGAGTCCGACCGCGAGGGGCGGATCGTCTTTTCGGTAGACCACGAGCACGTCACGGACCTTGCCGACGCGGTCGCCCGCGGGGTCGAAGACGGAACACCCGGCCAATCGGGCGACGAAGACTCTGGTGGCAGTCACGTTACAAATGTAGGCCACCTGCGGCCCTTCGGCGTGCTGTGGAAGAATGGCGGCATGAGCAATCAGAACCCTTTTGGCAATCGCGGTCCGGCCCTGTTCCCCGTTTTACCCAAGGGCGAGGTGCTCGCGACCTATGAGACGTATGCCGAGGCGCAGGCCGCAGTCGACACCCTGGCGAAGGCTGATTTCCCGGTCAAGCAGCTCTCAATCGTCGGCAACGACCTCAAGACCGTCGAGCGGGTCACCGGGAAACTGACCTGGGGACGCGTCGCCCTCGCCGGTGCGGCCTCCGGCGCCTGGCTCGGAATCTTCTTCGGCCTGTTGTTCTTCATCTTCTCGCCGACCGGGGCTGGACTGCCCTTCGTCCTCGCTGCGGTGCTGATGGGCGCCGGATTCGGGATGCTGTTCGGTGTTGTGAGCTACGCGCTCAACCGCAGGCGCCGGGACTTCACCTCGACGATGCAGGTGATGGCGAGCAACTACCAGATCATCGTCGAGGCCGCGCTCGTGAACAAGGCGCGCAACCTCCTGCACGGCACAGTGGAACCCGTCGCGGTCAGGTCCGTCGATCCGGAGCCTGCCCAGCCGGAGCCCACGGCCCCGGCGGCCCGTCCGGACCAGCCTGCCCCGCCGTACGGCCAGTTCGCCCCTCCGGCGGTCACGCCCGCCCCGGAAGCCTCGCCCACCGCATCCACCGACTAGCCGCAGCTCCACAGCCCACGCAGGCTCGCGAAGGCGGGTGAATCGTCGGTTTGACCTCGTGAGAACGACGATTCACCCGCTTTCGCGGCGGGTGAGGCGGGTCAGGCGGTGAGAGAGGCGATCCAGGCCTCGACGTCGTCGGCGGTGCGGGGGATGCCGACGGACAGGTTTTCGGCGCCCGTCGCCGTGATCAGCACGTCGTCCTCGATGCGGACACCGATGCCGCGGAACTCGAACGGCACGGTGAGGTCGTCCGGCTGGAAGTACAGGCCCGGTTCGATCGTGAAGATCATCCCGGCCTCGATCACGCCGTCCAGGTACATGTCGCGCCTGGCCTGGGCGCAGTCGTGCACGTCGATGCCGAGGTGATGGCTCGTGCCGTGCACCATGTACCGGCGGTGCTGCCCGTTCTCCGGCTTGAGCGCCTCCTCGGCGGTGACAGGGAGCATGCCCCACTCCGCGGTCCGGCGGGCGATGACCGCCATGGCTGCGGCGTGCACCTCACGGAAGATCGCGCCGGGCCTGGCCACGGCGAACGCGGCATCCGCTGCCTCGCGCACGGCCTCATACACGCGACGCTGCACGGGGGAGAAGGTGCCGTCGACGGGGAGGGTGCGGGTGACGTCAGCGGTGTAATAGCTGTCGACCTCGATACCCGCATCGAGCAGGATCAGGTCGCCCGGGTTGAGCGGGCCGTCGTTGCGAGTCCAGTGCAGGATGCACGCGTGCGGGCCGGAGGCCGCGATCGTGTCGTACCCGACCGCGTTCCCGTCGGAGCGGGCGCGGGTGTTGAAGACGCCCTCGACGAGGCGTTCGCCGCGTTCGTGGGCGCTCGACCGGGGCAGGTCGCGAATGACGTCCTCGAAGCCCCGCCCGGTGGCCGCGATCGCGAGGCGCATCTGGGCGATCTCGTAGGAGTCCTTCACGAGGCGCAGCTCGGACAGGTCGCGGGCGAAACGGTCGTCCGTTTCGTGCTCGCCGTTGACCTCGAGGCTGAACGGAGTGTTCGTGGCGTTGTCGCCGAGCACCTTGTCCGCGGCGAAGCGGAGGCGGCCCTCGTCGACGGCCACGGTGAACGCCGGGTCTGCCTCGCGGATGACGAGCGTCTCGGAGTCGACGACCGTGAGCACAGAGTCGAGGTCGGCGATCCCGCGCACGGTGATGGCGAGGTCGCTCGCCACCTGGGCGATGGAGGGGCGCGGGCCGATCCAGAACTCGCCGATGTCCGCGTTGGCGTAGAACTCGTCGGAGTCGCGTCCGGCGCGCTCACGGAAGTACAGCGTCGCGTCGTGCCCGGTCGTCGTCGGCTCGAGCACGAGCACGGCTCCGGGCTCGGCGTCGCTGCCCCAGCCGGTGAGGTGCGAGAAGGCGGAGTGGGCGCGGAAGGCGTAATCGGTGTCGTTCGAGCGCTGCTTGAGGCGGCCGGCCGGAACGATGAGGCGCTGCCCCGGGTACATCGCGGACACGCGAGCACGCCGTGCCGCTGCGAACGGCGCCTGCTCGCGGGCCGGCGGAAGCGTGTCGACGCGCTCGGCCCAGCCGCTCGAGATGTAGGACTTGAAGCCGTCCGACCCCGGCGTCGTCGAACGGTTCTCGTTCGGGCGGGGCTTGGCGGTGACGGTGGGCACGGTTTCGGTGGAATTGGCCATGGCCCCATTGTCCCATTGCCCGCTGGATCTTCGGCGAGAGCCGCCGGGGCGAGGGGAGGGCGGGCACCGGGCGGTGGGCGGTCCGTGCGCAACTAGCATGGGGTCATGGCAGGCGAACGGCAATTCAGGGGTCCCATCGACCTGCACGCGCACTCGAGCGTTTCAGACGGCACGGAGACCCCCTCCCAGCTGGTGCGGGCCGCTTCCGCCGCTGGTCTCGGCACCGTCGCGCTGACCGACCACGACTCCACGGCAGGCTGGCACGAGGCGGCCGCAACTGCCCGCACCGCCGGCATCACGCTCATTCCCGGAATGGAATTCAGTACTCGGGTGTCGTCTGCGAGCGTGCACCTGCTGGCATATCTTTTCGACCCTTCGGATGCCGGAATCGTCGCGGAGACAGCGCGGGTGCGGCAGGCCCGCCTCGTCCGCGCCGAGGAGATGGTCGAGAGGATCGGTGTCGACTACGCCCTCACCTGGGATGACGTTCTCGCGCAGACCACACCGGATGCGACGGTGGGCCGCCCGCACATCGCCGACGCCCTGGTCGCCCGGGGCTTCGCCCTCACTCGGAGCGAGGCCTTCGCGGGCATCCTGCACTGGGAGTCCGGCTACTACCAGCCGCACTACGCCCCCGACCTGCTGCGCGCCGTCGGCCTCGTCGTCGCGGCGGGGGGAGTGCCGGTCATAGCGCACCCCGCGACCCGCGGAGCGGGCGACGTCATCCCGGAGGCCAGGCTCGCCCGCCTCGTCGAGGCGGGGCTTTTCGGGCTCGAACTCGAGCACCGCGAGAACAAGACGGCCGCGAAGGCGCGGCTCTATTCGCTCGCGACCAAGTACGGTCTCGTCGTCACGGGGTCGAGCGATTACCACGGCGAGGGCAAACCGAACCGTCTCGGGGAGAACACCACGACGCCCGAGGTGCTCGACCGCATCCTGCAGCAGGCGACCGGCTCGGAGCCCGTCTTCGCCTAGGGCCCGCTGAGGTGTCGCAGATCGAGGTTCGCGCGCTGCGGGAACCTCGATCTGCGACACCTCAGCGAGCTACCCGCCGCGGATGCTGTCGGTCGCGGCACGCAGAAGGGCGCGCCCGCAGAAGCGGGCGCGCCCTTCTCTGTCGAAAGTGGCGGCTGGAGGCCGGAGCGGCTAGTTGACGCCGCCGGCCGCAGGAGCCGAGCGACGCGAACGGCTGCGTCGGCGCGGTGCGCTGTTGCCGTCGTGGTGCTGGGCTCCGCCGCCGTCGTGGGTGCCCGCTGCGGGGGTCACAGCAGGGGCGTCGGGGTTGGTGGACTGGCTGACACGGGTGCGGGTGCGTGCTGCAGCCGAACGGCCGGCGTCTGCGGTGCGACCCGAATCCGAGCGTGCCCCGTCTCCGCCGCGGCCCGATCCGCCGGAGCGGCCGGCGCCGCCGGTGCGCCCGGCGCCACCGGAGCGACCGTCCGAACGGCCGGAGTCGGAGTGACCGCTTCCCGCGGCGTGCTCGCGCACGGGCGAGATGCGCAGGCGCCCCTTCGAGCCGACCGGGATGTTGAGGTCGGAGTACAGGTGCGGTGAGGACGAGTACGTTTCGACGGGGACCGGAACGCCGAAGTCGAGTGCGGTGTTGATCAGCGTCCACTTGTGCATGTCGTCCCAGTCGACGAACGTGACCGCGATGCCGGTCTTGCCCGCGCGCCCGGTGCGCCCGACGCGGTGCAGGTACGCCTTCTCGTCCTCGGGGATGGTGTGGTTGATCACGTGGGTGACGTCGTCGACGTCGATTCCGCGAGCGGCGACATCCGTTGCGATCAGGATGTCCTTCTTGCCTGCCTTGAACGCGGCCATGGCGCGTTCGCGCTGGTCCTGGTTGAGGTCGCCGTGGACGGCGGTCGCGTTGAAGCCGCGGTCGCCGAGTTCCTCGACGAGCTTGGCGGCCGCGCGCTTGGTGCGGGTGAAGATCACGGTCTTGCCGCGGCCCTCCGCCATCAGGATGCGGCCGATGACCTCGTCCTTGTCCATGCTGTGGGCACGGTAGACGATGTGCTGGATGTTGGCCTGCATGAGGCCTTCGTCGGGCTCCTGCGCGCGGATGTGGATGGGCCGGTTCATGAACCGGCGGGCGAGGGCCACGATCGGGCCGGGCATCGTCGCGGAGAAGAGCATGGTGTGCCTGGTCGACGGCGTCTGGGCGAAGAGCCGCTCGATGTCGGACAGGAAGCCGAGGTCGAGCATCTTGTCCGCCTCGTCGAGGACCATCTCGCGCACGTTGGCGAGGCTGAGCAGGTGCTGGCTCGCGAGGTCGAGCAGGCGGCCGGGGGTGCCGACGACGATCTGGGCGCCGGCCTTGAGCTGCTCGATCTGGCCCTCGTACGCCTTGCCGCCGTAGATGGACACGATCTTGGTGTTGCGGTTCTGCGAGGCCATCTCGAGGTCCTCGCTGACCTGCACACACAGTTCGCGGGTCGGGACGACCACGAGCGCCTGCACGCCGGGCTCGGGGTCGAGTCCGAGACGCTGGATGAGGGGGAGGCCGAAGCCGAGGGTCTTGCCGGTGCCGGTCTTGGCCTGGCCGATGATGTCCTGCCCGCTCATCGCGAGCGGGATGGTCTGGAGCTGGATCGGGAACGGCTCGAGGATGCCTTTGCTGGCGAGAGCGTCAACCAGGTCCTGGTCGATATTGAGTTCGGAGAAAGTCACGAAAGTTTGCCTGTCATTAGCTGGAAACGAAAGATGCGCCCGTCTTCTGCCTCGGGCACCAGCCACCGATCCACGCCGATGGCTTGTCTCACCTTACCGGGAGCTGTCTGGGAAGCAGCCGAAGCCACGCGGGCGCGGTCGGTGTCGGGCCGCGCGGATGCCGCAGCTCTGTCCTAAGCTGGGCTGGTGTTCTCCTGGTTTGATGGGCGCGCCAAGCGCGTCGAGATTATCCCCCGGCTCACCACCCGGGGGGAACGTCCATCGACCACGAAAGTGGACATCAAGGACCTCACCCCCGAACTGCTCCCGTTCCTGGGCCAGTCCGCATACTTCGAGCTCGGCGTCTTCGAGAGCCTCGCCCGCGCCGTCGCGATCGCGCCGGACCTCGCCGCCAAGCAGGCGCTCAGCACCGCCGCTGGGCGCGCGCTCTCCAAGCACCAGGGCCTCGTCGCCGAGATCCGCCGTCGCGGAGCGGAACCCGCCGACGTGATGGCGCCGTTCGTACCGGCCCTCGACGCCTTCCGTGCCGAGATCAGCGGCGCCGACTGGACCGAGCTGCTGCTGAGCTGCTACCTCGCCGGGGGCCTGCTCGACGACTTCTTCATCCGGCTCTCCGACGGGCTGCCCGGTGAGGTCGGCCCGCGGGTCGCGCACCTTCTCGGCGAGGATGCCGGGACCGCGATCCTCGCGACCCAGCTCGCGGCCGCGATCGCAGCGGATGCGCCGCTCGCCTCGCACCTGGCCCTCTGGGGCCGCCGGCTGGTCGGGGACACCCTGCTCATCGCCCGCTCCGCGCTCGCGTTCGCGGGCACGCCTGACCCGTCCGGCGTCGTTCTGGCAGCCGGTCCCACCGAGGAGCGCATCGAGCCGGTCTTCACCGAACTGATCGCCGCGCACACCCGGCGAATGGACGGCCTCGGCCTCACCGCCTGAGCATGCGGCGGTGAACCCGCGTTCGAGCCCGGGCGGTGCGCCGCTGCGCGGGTGGCGCACCGCACGCGCAACGGCGGAACACTCGCGCTCGGCGCGAGGGAAGCCTAGGCGCGGCCCGGGCGACCGGTGCGCATCAGCTCGTGCAGCATCCGTGCGTCACCGTCGACGCGTGAGCGCGCGAGGGTCGTGCCTGCCGCGACGGATGCCCCGCCGGCGATGATGAGGGTGGCCCACCAGATCCAGCCACCGTCCCAGGCCCAGCCGAACCACGTGAGTGCGACCCAGACGACCATGGCGACGATCGTGCCGATCGCGGGCAGCAGCACGGCACCGTGGTTCGTGCGCCCGGGCAGCGCGTACCGTGCCGCGAGGCCGAGGACGGCCCCGCCGAGCGCGGCGAAGAGGAGTTCCATGCCGGTGTTACGCGACGAAACCGACGCGACGGGACTCCTCGGAGCCCAGCTCGACGTAGGCGAGGCCGATCGTCGGGACGATGAACACCCGGCCCTTGCTGTCGGCGAGCTTGAGGTACCCGGTCGAACCGGAGAGGGCGGCGGCTACCGCTTCCTCGACCTCGGTCGCGGCCTGCGACGTCTCGAAGCTGATCTCACGGGGAGAGTTGAAGATGCCAATGCGGATATCCACCAGATGCGCCTTTCGTTGCCTAAGCGCCCAGATTACGACAGAACGGCGGGGCAGCCGGACAACGTTCACTGTCGGCGCAACCCGCTAGCTTTGAAAACGTGACCAGCCCCGGAATTCCGACCCTCGACCGCGACGTTTCCGCGCCTCCCTTCCCCCTCGACGGTTCCCAGCGGGCTGCCCTCGAGCTGGCCGACGGGGTCTCCGCCGCGCTCATCGGCGCCCCGGGCACCGGGAAGACCACGACCCTCATCGAGCTCCTCGCCGAACGCGTCCTCGAGCGCGGGTATGCGCCGGGGGAGGTCCTCCTGCTCGTGCCGACCCGGGCGGGCGCCACCGTGCTGCGTGACCGGCTTGCGCTCCGCCTCGGCGTCCCGACCAACGGCCCGCTCGCCCGCACGGCGAACTCCGTCGCGTTCGAACTCGTGCGCGGAGCAGAAGCCGCGGCCGGCGGCCCGGCGCCGACGCTGCTCACCGGTGGCGAGCAGGACCAGATCATCGCCGAACTCCTCCAGGGCGACCTCGACGACGGCAACCCCGTCGATGGCAGCGGCGACTTCGGCGGCGTGCGTGACCGTGACGGGGTCCGTGACGGCGACGGGGCGGGTCCGTCCGGCCCGGCCTGGCCGCCCACCCTCGACGCGGGCGTGCGCCGGCTGCGCGGGTTCCGCACCGAACTGCGCAATCTGATGATGCGGGCCGTGGAATACGGGATCACCCCCACCCGCCTCGCCGAGCTCGGTGCAGCGACCGACCGCCCGGAATGGATCGCGGCTGCCCGGTTCATCCGCGGCTACGACGAGGTCAAAGACCAGAGCCGGCCCGGCCAGTACGATTCCACCGAGCTCGCCGGCTTCGCCGCGGCCGTCGTCGCCGCAGCGGCTCCCGGGTCCGCGGGAGCCGCGACCCTCGGCACCCTTGCAGGCCTCCGCCTCATCGTCGTCGACGACGCCCAGGAACTGAACAGGGCCACCCTCACCCTGCTCGCCCAGTTCGCGGCGCGCGGCGTCGCGATCGTGGCCGCCGGCGACCCCGACATCACGACGGGCTCGTTCAACGGCGCCCACGCGGATGCCCTCGGCAGGCTCGCCGACTACCTCGCTCCGGGCGCACCACGCGTCACGACCCTCGTGCTCGACACCGTCTACCGGCATGGACCCGCCATCCGGGGCGTCGTGCGGGAGATCACCCACCGGATCGGGACCGCGTCCGCGGGCACCCAACGCCGGGCCGGGAGCGTCGAGTCCCCGTCCGACGTGCCCTCAGTCGAGTCCGGCACCGCAGACCCAGGAGCCGCAGAGTCGGGCGTCGCAAAGTCCGGCACCGACGCGGCCGGCACCGAAGCATCCGCCGCCTCTGTCGAAACCCTCCTCGCGGCGAGCCCCGCCGACCAGCTCGCGCTCATCGCCGGGCGGCTGAGGGAACGGCATGTGCTCGACGGAGTGCCGTGGGGCCGCATGGCCGTGGTCGCGCGGAGCGGTTCGGCCATCCCGGCACTCGCCCGCGGCCTCGCGGCCCTCGAGGTGCCCACCCAGGTGCCCTCAGCGCAGACCGCCCTCCGCGACGAATGGGCGGTGCGTGCGTTCATCCTCGCCCTCGACGTCACTCTCGGCCGCCGTCCCCTCGACGCCGAAGCGGCGACCGAACTCCTGCGCGGCCCCCTCGGTGGCCTCGACCCGATCACCCTGCGGCGCCTCCGCGCGGCGCTGCGCCAACAGGAACTCGGCCAGCAGGAACTCGGCCAACAGGAACTCGGCCAACAGGAGCCCGGCGAGCCGGCAACCGGCGCGACCCCGAGCGCCGCCCGTACCCGCAGTGCCGACGAGCTTCTCGCCGCCGTGTTCGCGACGCCGTCGCTGTTGTCGGCGATCGACAACCGCACCGCCCGCCGCGCGGCGAGTTGCGCGGAGAGCCTGCTCGCCGCATCCGTCGAATACGAGGCGGGGGCCACCATCGAGGAACTGCTCTGGGGCCTCTGGCAGCGCAGCGGCCTCGCCAGGGAATGGCTCGAGCAGTCCACCGGAATCGGCATCATCGCCGACGAGGCCAACCACAACCTCGACGCCGTCGTAGCCCTGTTCTCCGCAGCGCAACGCTACGTCGAACGCACCCCGGCGGCCCCGCCGGTGCTCTTCCTCGAACACCTCGTCGACACCGACGTCCCAGAGGACACCCTCGCCCCCCGCGCCCTCGGGGACGCCGTCACCGTCTCGACCCCGAACGGGCTGATCGGCCGCGAGTTCGACCTCGTCGTGATCGCGAACGTGCAGCAGAACGTCTGGCCGGACCTGCGCATCCGCGGCTCGCTGCTCGGTTCGGGCGATCTCGCCGCCCTCGCTTCCGGACGCGACCCCCGAGGCGGCGACGCGCGCACCGAGGTCCTGCACGACGAGCTGCGCATGTTCGCCCAGGCCGCGAGCCGGGCCCGGAGCGAACTCCTCGTCACGGCCGTCGACAACGAGGAGAACGAACCGTCGGTGTTCCTCAAGCTGCTGCCGCGGCCGACCCCGCCGGCCGGGGCTGACGGCACCGATCCCGCCGGGCGCTACCCGGTGTCACTCCGCGGTCTCGTCGGCCGGTTGCGCCGCGACCTCACCAGGGGCGTCGCGGCGGGCGCCCTGTCCGAACACCCCGAACGGTCGGAGCGCGCAATGGATGCCGCGGCAACCCTCGCGAGGCTCGCCGCGGCAGCCGTGCCCGGTGCTGACCCCGGCCAGTGGTACGGCCTCGCGGGCCCCAGCACGCTACAACCCCTCAACGACCCGACGGCCGGTGACGAGCCGGTGCGGGTCTCCCCGTCGAAGATGGCCGCTGTCGAGACCTGCCCGCTGCACTGGGCGATCGGCCGGCTCGGCGGCGGCAGCTCGAACACGGCCGCGAACCTCGGCACGATCATCCACGCGGTCATGGAGGAGTCGACCGACCGCCAGCCAGAAGCACTGTGGCAGGCGGTCGACGAGCGCTGGGGCGAGCTCCGCTTCGACGCGGAGTGGCAGTCCGAGGTGCAGCGCGCCGACGCGCGCGTCCTCACCGACCGGCTCGCCTCCTACCTGCTCGACTTCGAACACGCCGGCGGCGAACTCCTGAGCGCCGAGGGCAGCTTCGGGTTCGACGTCGACGGCGCGTGGCTCACCGGCACCGTCGACCGGGTCGAACGCCTCGCCGACGGCAGCGCCGTCATCGTCGATCTCAAGACCGGGCGCGGAGACCCCGTGAGCGACGCGGGCGTGGCGGAACACCCGCAGCTCGGCGCCTACCAGCTCGCCTTCCAGGAAGGCCAGATCGAGGGCGTCCCCGCCGGGACCCCCCTCGCGGGAGCCCGCCTCGTGATCGTCTCCTCCGGCACAGCTAAGCAGAACTACCGCAACCCCACCCAGACCACTTTCACCGCGGAACAGCTCCTCGCCTTCCGCACCAGGGTGGGTGCCGACGCGGCGCTGATGGGCGGGGCGACCTTCGTCGCCGAGCTCGCCACACACTGCCTCGACCCGCGCTCGCACGGGGCCTGCCGCATCCACATCATCGGGCAGGTCAGCTCGTGAGCCAGAACGGAACGCCCGTGCCGCACGACCCGCATCGTCCGCAGAACCCGGTCAGCGCCCTCGAGATCGCCGGCACGCTCGGCATGTTCCCGCCCACCCCGGAACAGCAGGCGGTGATCGAGGCCCCGCTCGCGCCGACCCTCGTCGTGGCCGGAGCCGGCAGCGGCAAGACCGAGACCATGGCCAACCGGGTGCTCTGGCTGCTCGCCAACGGCCTCGCCCGCCCAGACCAGGTCCTCGGCCTCACCTTCACCCGCAAGGCGGCCGGCGAACTCGCCGAGCGCATCGGCGACCGCATCGCGCAGCTCGACGCCAACGGACTGCTGCCCGCGCCGACTCCGGCCGCGGGCGCAGAGACCACCGGCGAGCTCGTCGACTCCGGCCTGTTCAACACCCCGACCGTGTCGACGTACAACTCCTTCGCGAGCCGTCTCTTCACCGACAACGCCCTCCTGCTCGGCCGCGAACCCGAGTCCGTCCTGCTCACCGAGACGAGCGCGTGGCTGCTCGCCCGCCGCGTCGTGATCGAACACGGCGACCGCAGGCTCGTGCCCTGGGGCAAGAGCCTCGACGCCGTGACGGATGCCGTGCTCCGGTTCAGCCGCCTGCTCGCCGAGAACCCGCCTCCACTTACAACGGGCCTGGCAACGACCGGCCTGGCAACGACCGGCCTGGCAACGACCGGCCCGGCGGGCGCCCCCGGCCGCGCCGGGCACGATCTCGCCGGCCTCGCCGCCGGCTTCGCCTACCTCGAAGACCTTCCATACGGCAACCCGCGCAAGAAGGTCCCGTACACCTCCGTCGTCGACTCACTCGCCGCGGTCGGGCCGCTGCCCGTGCTCGCCGAACTCGCCGACTGGTACGACCGGGAGAAGCGCCGGCTCGGCCTGATCGAATTCTCCGACCAGGTCGCCCTCGCCCTGCAGGTGAGCCAGCGGGTTCCGCGGGTCGTCGCGGGGTACCGCGAACAGTACCGGGTGGTGCTGCTCGACGAGTACCAGGACACCTCCGTGCTCCAGACCGAACTCCTGCACACCCTCTTCGCCAGGCATCCGGTGATGGCCGTCGGCGACCCGCACCAGTCCATCTACGGCTGGCGCGGTGCGAGCTCCGCGAACCTGCTCGCCTTCTCCGCCGACTTCGACCCCGACGCCCGCTCGGAACGCCGGGTCACCCCGTCCATGTCGCTCTCCTTCACCTGGCGCAACCCCCGGTCGGTCCTCGACGCCGCGAACACGCTCGTCGCCCCGCTCAGCGAGGTCCTGCGCCGCCGGACGGACGGCATCCAGGTCGAGACGCTCAAGGTGCCGGACGGCACCCGGCCCGGCGCTGTCTCCGCACAGCTCGCCGAGACGGCCACCGACGAGGCCCAGGCCGTTGCCAGCTGGTTCGCCGCCCGGCTCGGCGCCGGCAGCGACAAGTCCGGCGCCATCCTCTTCCGCGCCCGGCGCGACATGGACTTCTTCGCCGGGGTCCTCCGCGCGAACGGCGTCCGCGCCCACGTGCTCGGCCTCGGCGGGCTGCTCTCCACCCCGGAAGTCACCGACGTCGTCAGCGTGCTCAGGGTCGTGCACGATCCCTCGGCGGGAAGCGAACTCGTCCGGTTGCTGAGTGGTGCCCGGTTCCAGGTCGGCCCGCGCGACCTGCAGCACCTCGCGGCCGTCTCGCGCTGGCTCGCCGCCCACGACTGGGCGCAGAAGGCCGTCAGCCGGGAGCTCACGGAGAAGCTCCGTGCGTCCGTCGCCGACGACGAGGGGGCCTCCCTCGTCGACGCCCTCGACTTCGCCGCGGCGGCGCCGCCCGGTCACGGCCAGCTCGCCGGCTTCACCGACACCGGCCGTGAGCGGCTGCGCGCAGCAGGCAAGCTGCTGGCCTGGTTGCGCTCGCGGGCCGGTCTTCCGCTGCTCGACTTCGTGCGCCTCGTCGAACAGGAGCTCCTCCTCGACGTCGAACTCGTCGCGAACGAGAACAACAGCCTCGGCCTCGCGAACCTCTACGCCTTCCACGACACCATCTCCGACTTCCTCGCGAGTGACGAGCTCGGCACCGCCGCGAGCTTCCTGCGCTGGCTCGGCCGGGCCGAACTCGCCGACGACAGGGGACCGCGCGCCGAGGTGGCCGAACAGGGCGCCGTGCAACTCCTCACCATCCATGGCGCGAAGGGCCTCGAGTGGGACTACGTCGCGATCCCGAACCTCACAGACAAGAGCCTGCCGGCCCCCGCGCGCGAGGTCACCGGCTGGATCCGCTTCGGCGAGCTGCCGTACCCGTTCCGCGGCGACCACGCCGAACTGCCCCAGCTCGACTGGACCGGCCACGACAGCCAGCTGTCCTACGACCTCGCCTTCCAGGCGTACAAGGCGGACCTCGCCGGCCGCCACGACGACGAGGAACGCCGGCTGATCTACGTCGCCACCACCCGGGCCAGGCACGAACTCCTGCTGACCGGTTCGTTCTGGGGCTCTGGCTCGACCGTGCGCACCCCGAGCCGCTACCTCGTCGAGCTCGCGGAGGCCGGCCTCATCGACCCCCTGCCAGAGGAAAGCGCCAACGCCGAGAAACCGGCCCCGGAGGACGGCCTCACGCCGGCCTGGCCCTTCGACCCGCTCGGCACCCGCCGGGCCGTCGTCGAAGCGGCCGCTTCCGGGGTGCGCGCCGCCGCGAACGATCCGGACACCCTGGCCCGCGAGACACGCTGGTCCCACGTCGTGACCCTGCTGCTCGAGGAACGCGCCCTCCGCCTGGGCGCAGGCACGGTCGCACCGCTGCCCGCCCGCATCCCCGCCTCGCGGTTCAAGGACTACGTCGACGATCCCGCCGGGGTCGCCGCACAGGTGCGCCGCCCCATGCCCGAGCGGCCGTACCGGGCCACCCGGCTCGGCACCCTCTTCCATTCCTGGGTCGAGCGGCGGGCCGGCGGCCTCCTCGGCGGCGACCGGATCGACGCCGGGCTCTTCGAAGCAGACACCGACACGGATGCCGATGCCTTCGATCTCGACCTCAACCAGAACCAGCCGCTCGAGCAGGCCCAGCTCGAACGCCTCCAGGCGACCTTCGAACGGTCGCCCTGGGCCGGCCTCAAACCGGAGGAGGTCGAAATCGAGATCCATTACGTGCTCGCCGGCCAGGTCTTCATCTGCAAGCTCGACGCGGTGTACCGCACAGGGACGGGCTACCAGGTCGTGGACTGGAAGACGGGCCGGGCGCCGAAGAACGCAGCGGACCTCGAACTCAAGCAGACGCAGCTCGCGCTCTACCGCCTCGCGTACGCGACCTGGAAGGGGATCGACCCTGACGAGGTCGACGCGGTGTTCTATTTCGTCGCCGACGACACCGTGGTCGCCCCCGAGCGGCTCTACTCCGAGGCGGACCTCGTGGCGGCGTGGTCCTCGGTCGTGTCCCGCACCTCGGCGCCGGTGCCGGTGTCCGTGCCGTCGCCCACGACGTCGATCGCGCCGGTGGTGTCCGGTTCGTCGGCGAACTCGCCGGTCTCGAAGTCGAACAGCGTGTAGGCATCCGTGTGCATCGCGGCGGCCGGCGCGCGCTTCACCGCGGCGTACGGGGTCGCGGCGAGCAGGCTCTCGACCTCGGACACGTTCAGGATCGGGCCGGTCTTCGGGGACAGCGGGTGCGAGGTCGCGTGGTGCACGTTCTCGACGAGCCCGTCGAGCATCGCGACGGCGTCATCGACGATTCCCTGGTTGCGGGTGTCGGTGCCGTGCAGCAGCCAGCGTGCGAGCTCGAGCTCTGCGTAGAGCATCGCCCGCTGCGTGATGCGCGGGTCGTTGCCCTGGCGCACGCCGCCGTAGGATGCGATCGCCGCTTCGCCGGCGGCTCCCCGGGAGGCGAGCAACCAGTTCAGGTCCCTGGCCGGGTCGCCGACGCTCAGCGCCGCCCAGCCGAGCACGGCCGTCACGGAATCCTCGCCGATCAGGAAGGACTCCGCGGACAGTGAACCGTGGATGACGCAGGGCAGGAACTGCCAGAGCGCGTCGTCGTCGGTCGCGAGCTCCCAGCGGCGGAGCAGGGCCGCCGGGAGGTACCCCGTCGCCTCGGTGCGGCCGATCAGGTCGATCACCTCGGTGCGGCAGTCCTGGGCGCTGCGTTGTGTGAGCCCGGCATCGCTCACCACCGCGGTCGGCAGGCCGTGGATGGCCGCGATGGCCCGGCCGATCGACCCGGAGACCCCGGCGTGTCCGGTGAGGGCGTCCGCGTCGAAGGTGTCGCCGGGCAGGAACTCGTAGACGACGGCGCGCGTCCCGCTGAGCGGGGCCTGCCCGACGAACTGCGGAACGTCGAACGGCAGGCGGCTGCGATTGCCGACGGTCAGGGCGCGGAGCGCGACGAGGTCCGCGGACTGCTCGGTCTCCGCGGCCTGGGAAAGCGGCACCCGGATGATCAGGGAGCGTCCGTCGCGGTCCAGCAGGACAGCGGAATCGTATGCTCCGGGCGCGCCGGAGGAGCGCCCGCTGGAGCCATGGCTGCGGGCCTGGACGACGTCGAGACCGGGCACGGCTGAAGTGGCGAGCGCGGCTAGAGTGAGATGGGATCTGGCCATGCCTACTAGGTTAGGTCGACTTCCCCTCGGTGTGGTCGTTCGCCACGCCTCCACATAACTTCGGCAGTCACGCCAGAGTCCGAAGGGTCTTCATGCCGTTCACGTTCACCTCCCAACTGCCGCTGTCCCGCCACGCCGTCGACAGGGACCACCTCACCCGGGCCATACCCGGACTCTTCGACGAGCTCCGGGCGGATGCCTCCACGCGCGTCCTCCCGCTCTGGCGCGGGTCCACCCTCCTGGCGGGAACGCCGGGTGCGGCCCCCGCAGGCACCCACGAGCTCGCCGCAACCGATACCGGAAGCCGCCGGCCCCGGCTGCGCCTGTTCCCGCCCGCCCTCGTCGCGCAGACCCCGATCGAGCTCTACCTCGGCAGGTCCCTCGCCGACGAGGGCGCGGAACCCGCGGGCACCCGCCTGGTCGCCGTTATCCTCGACGACGGCGCGGCCGCGACCCTCGAACCGGACGAGTCCCTCTGGGTGCCGCTCCGCACTGTCGCGAGCGCCCTCTCCGACCGCGACGCCGGCCTCTTCACCGAAGCGCTCGCGCTCGCGAACTGGCACGCCTCGCACGCGCACTGCCCGCGCTGCGGCGCCGCAACCGAGGTCGAGGGCGGCGGCTGGAGCCGCCGGTGCCCCGTGGACGGCAGCCAGGTGTTCCCCCGAACGGACCCCGCCGTGATCGTGCTGATCACCGATGCCGACGAGCGCATCCTGCTCGGGTCGAACGCCCTGTGGGAGAACAACCGCTATTCCCTGCTCGCGGGCTTCGTCGAACCGGGGGAGTCCCTCGAGGCGGCCGTCATCCGCGAGATGTTCGAGGAGTCCGGCCTCCGCGTCACCGACCCGGTCTACCTCGGCTCCCAGCCGTGGCCGTTCCCCGCCTCGATCATGTTCGGCTTCACCGCGCGCCTCGCCGACGGCCAGCAGCCGGACGGTGTCCTGCCGGACGGTGACGAGATCCTCGACCTGCGCTGGTTCAGCCGCTCCGAACTGGCCGCGGCCGGCGACAGCATCATCCTGCCCGGCCGCTCCTCGATCGCACGCGCGATCATCGAGCAGTGGTACGGCGGACCGATCGACTTCGGCCCCGACCTGGTCGCCGGATGGCGCTGACCCCCGAGACGCTTCTGGCCGGCCTCGACGACCAGCAGCGCATCGCCGCGGAGGCCCTCGTCGGGCCGGTGTGCATGCTCGCGGGCGCAGGCACCGGCAAGACCCGCGCGATCACCCACCGGATCGCCTACGGGGTGATGACCGGCGCGTACGCCCCGAACCGGGTGATGGCGCTCACCTTCACCTCGCGGGCCGCCGCGGAACTCCGGGGCCGGCTGCGCCAACTCGGCGCCGGCGGCGTCGCGGCACGCACCTTCCACGCCGCAGCGCTCTCCCAGCTCAACTACTTCTGGCCGCACGTCGTCGGCGGCCAGGCGCCGCGCATCCTCGACGGAAAGGGCCGGTTGCTCGGCCACGCCGCCGAACAGCTCAAACTCCGGCTCGACACCGCGACCCTGCGCGACCTCGCCGCCGAGGTCGAGTGGCGCAAGACCACCGGGCTCAGCATCGAGGACTACGCCGCCGGCATCGCCAGGCGCAGCCTGCCCGGCCGGCTCGACGCCGACCAGGTCGTGGCGATGCACGAACGCTACGAGCGGCTGAAGGATGAGCGTAAGCAGATCGACTTCGAGGATGTCCTGCTCGCGATGGCCGGGATGATCGAGTCCGAACCCTCCGTCGCCCTGCAGGTGCGCGAGCAGTACCGGTTCTTCGTCGTCGACGAGTATCAGGACGTGTCGCCGTTGCAGCACGACCTGCTCGCCCTCTGGGTCGGGCCTCGCAGGGACCTGTGCGTGGTCGGCGACGCCAGCCAGACCATCTATTCCTTCGCGGGCGCCCGCAGCGACTACCTTCTCGACTTCCCCAAGCGCTGGGAGGATGCGACGGTCGTGCGCCTCGAACAGAACTACCGGTCGACGGGGGCGATCGTCACGACCGCGAACCAGCTTATGCGCGGCCGCACCGGGGCGCTCACCCTGCGCGCGCACTCGGCGGAGCCGGGGGTCGAACCGAGCGTGCACGAGTACGCGAACGACCTCGCGGAGGCACGCGGGGTCGCCCAGCAGATCCTCGAACTGATCGAATCCGGCATCCGGCCGGAAGACATCGCCGTGCTCTACCGGGTCAACGTGCAAGCCGCGGCGCTCGAGACCGCGCTCGGCGACCTGTCCATCAGCTACCAGATCCGTGGATCGAAGCGGTTCTTCGACCTCACCGAGGTCAAGCAGGCCGTGATGCAGCTGCGAGCGGCATCCGTTTCGATCGTGGGCGAGCCGCTGTTCAAGTCGGCCAGCGACGTGCTGCGCTCGCTCGGCTGGAGCCAGACAGCGCCGGAGGCCGCCGGTGCGGTGCGGGACCGCTGGGAATCGCTCAACGCCATCATGGGGCTCGTCGACCAGGCCGCGCCCGGAACGACGTTCCGCCAGTTCACCGACGAACTGATGGAGCGGCAGGCAGGCCAGCACGAACCGACCGTCTCGGCGGTGACCCTCGCGACGCTGCACTCGGCCAAGGGCCTCGAATGGGACGCCGTCTTCGTGGTGGGGCTGTCAGAGGGGCTCGTCCCGATCAGCTACGCGGGTACCTTCGAGCAGATCGACGAGGAACGCCGGCTGCTCTACGTCGGCATCACCAGGGCACGCCGGCGACTCGCCCTGAGCTGGTCCGCGTCCGGGCACCAGCAACGGGCACCGAGGGAACGATCGCGGTTCCTGACAGAGCTCGGCATGCGCAACGCTCGTGCGGCCGGTGGACGCGGCGCGTGATCCTTCCGCTCGCGGCGTCGATCGACAGGGAGACGCCCGCGAGCGCCGAGTGACCGGACAGCACCCGATCCTGCACGATCCCCGCAACCCGGACAGCGACCTCGAGGCCACGACGCGCTGACTCCGTCGGCGCAGGCCGGTGGGCCAGCTGGCTCGCCATCGCGGGCCAGGCCGGGTCGGCGTCGACCCTGGCCTGCTCGAGGCAGAACAGGCACGGGCCCAGCCCCGGCTCCACGAGCGGGCCGATCCGCACCTTCCGGTCTCCGAACACGACCGGCAGGTGCGGCACGTCGCGGTTCAGCCAGCGCCGGTAGCGTGCCGGCTCGATCGCGAACCGGCCGATGATCACCGCGAGGTCCGTGTCCGCGGGGGCGGCGGCATCCGCGCCGGTGCGGCTAGCGGTGCTGAAACGGATGCCGGTGCCGTAGCCGGAATCGTCGGCGACCCGTGCGCTTCCGCCGACACCGTCGTCGAGTTCGTGGGTGTCGAGCCCGAGGTCGTCGAGGAAGGAACGGAGCCGCGCGGCCGTCGTGCCGCGCCCGTCGACGGACACCCAGTGCCGGAGCGCCGGCGTCGAGGACTCCGGCCCGAGGTCGTCGAGCAGGACCGGGCGGAGCGCGGCGAGGAGGGCGGAGACGGATTCTGCAGTCGCCCCGCCCGTGCGGCCGAGCATGACGGCGCCGCTGCGGGGCACCCCGGACCGGAGCGCGTCGATGACGCGTTCGAGGCCGGGGCCGGGCACGCGGACGCGGAGCGCCGGGTGGTCGACGCCGAGCTGGATGGTGTCCGGCGAGCGCCAGACGAGCGGATACCGGGGGTCGAGTCGAAGAGTCATGCGCCGATCCTGCCGGATTCGCATCGAGCGCGAGCGATTCATCCACAGGCCCGGCAGGCTCCCAGCCTCAGCGCCGGCATTCGCCCTAGGCTCTGACCATGACTGCCAGACGAGCACTCGTGACCGGGGCGACCGGCTACATCGGCGGGCGGCTGGTTCCGCTCCTCCTCGACGCCGGATTCGAGGTGACCGTGCTCGTGCGCTCGCCGCAGAAGCTCACCGACGTCCCCTGGCGGGACCGGGTGGACATCCGGGTCGGCGACCTCGCAGACGCCGACGCCGTGGACGCGGCGAGCGCCGGGATCGACGTCGTCTACTACCTCGTGCACGCGATGGGCAGTTCAGGTGACTTCGAGCAGGCCGAGGCGCGGGCCGCCCGCACGGTGGCGTCGGCAGCTGCGGCGGCCGGCGTCTCGCGGATCGTCTACCTCGGCGGGCTGCACCCGGACACCGAGACCCTCTCCCGGCACCTGCGTTCCCGGGCCGAGGTCGGACGGATCCTGCTGGCCTCCGGCGTGCCGACAGCCGCCCTGCAGGCCGGCGTCGTGATCGGGAGCGGCTCGACGTCCTTCGAGATGATCCGGCACCTGACCGACGTGCTGCCGTACATGCCCGCACCGAAGTGGGTGCGGAACAAGATCCAGCCGATCGCCGTGCGCGACGTGCTCTACTACCTCGTCGCCGCGGCGGACCTGCCAGACTCCGTCAACCGAACCTTCGATATCGGCGGTCCCGACGTGCTCCGCTACGGGCAGATGATGAACGGCTACGCCCTCGAGGCGGGACTTCGCCAGCGCCCGATCGCCTCATTGCCGGTGCTGACCCCGTGGCTCGCCTCGCAGTGGGTCAACCTCGTCACCCCGATCCCGCGCAACCTCGCCGTGCCGATCATCGCCTCCCTGCAGAACGACTGCGTGATGGGCGAACACGACATCGACGGGTACATCCCCGTCCCCGACGGCGGTCTCAGCGGGTACCGCACGGCCGTGCGGCTCGCGCTCGGGCGGATGCGCGACGGCGACGTCGAGACCAGCTGGCGGAACGCCTCGATCGAGGGGGCGAGCAGCAACCCGCTGCCGAGCGACCCGGAGTGGGCGGGGCACCTCGTCTACACCGACGTTCGTACGAAGCACACCCCCGCGGCGCCCGCCGAACTGTGGCGCATCATCGAGGGCATCGGCGGCGACAACGGCTGGTACTCATTCCCTCTCGCCTGGGCCGTGCGCGGCTGGGCGGACAAGCTCGTCGGCGGCGTCGGGCTCCGCCGTGGCCGGCGCGACGCGGAACGGCTGCACACCGGCGACGTGCTCGACTTCTGGCGGGTGGAGAGCCTCGAGCGCGGGCGTTTCCTCCGGCTCCGTGCCGAGATGCGGGTTCCCGGGCTGGCCTGGCTCGAGATGACCGCCGAACCGGCCGCGGACGGTGGCTCCGTCTACCGGCAGCGTGCCGTGTTCTTCCCACGCGGCCTCGGCGGCCGGCTCTACTGGTTCTCGATCCTGCCGTTCCACGGGATCATCTTCAGCGGGATGGCCAACCGCATCACGGCCACGGCCGAAGCGACGTCTGCGCCCCAGCCCGCTCGCTAGAGTGGGGGCATGCGCCGATTGGCTCGATCCCTGTTCGTCACCATCCTGGGCGCGTTCGCCCTCCTCACCCTGTCGGTGCCCGCGGCGGCCGTCGCGGCCGCGCCCCTGGGGCAGCCCGCCGTCTCCGTGCCCGGCGGCGTCGACGACTTCAGCTTCGACTCGATGCACTCCGACTTCGTGCTCAGCCGGTCAGCGGACGGGCACTCCGCGTTGACGACGACGGAGACCATCGTCGCCCGGTTCCCGGACTTCGATCAGAACCACGGCATCCGTCGGTCGATCCCGAGCCACTACGACGGGCATCCGACCGGGATCGACCTTGTGAGCGTCACCGACGAGAACGGTGCCCCGCGGCCGAGCGACACGAGCGAGAGCGACGCCGGCGACTTCTTCATCGTGACGAGCGCAGCCGACGGCTACGTGCACGGCGCGCAGACCTATGTGATCACATACACGCAGCGTGACGTGACCCTCGTTCCGACGGATGCGCAGGATGAGGAGTTCTACTGGGAGGTCAACGGAACCGGCTGGGCCCAGCCCTTCGGCTCCGTCTCCGCGACGCTCACGGTCGACCCTGAGCTCACCGGCCGGCTGACCGGCCAGGCCAGGTGCCTCCAGGGATCGACGAATTCCTCGGCCGACTGCTCCGAGATCAGCACGGATTCGAGTGCGGCGGCGACGACCGGAACCCGGATCAGCGCGAGCAGCGGCAGCCTTGCCGCCCATGAGGGACTCACCCTGGTCGTCGGCTTCACCCCGGGTACCTTCGTGCCGAGGGACAACTCGTTCTTCGCGAGCCCGATCCCCGCCGTCGGCCTCGCCGGTGCCGTGCTCGCGCTCGTCTGCGCCGCCCTCGCGATCGCCCTGCGGGCGACCCGCTGGCGCAATGCGCCCGGCCGGCCCACGATCATCGCCGAATACCTGCCGCCGAAGGGTGTCAACCTGCTCCAGGCCGGCGAGGTGACCCGCACGTCCACGAAGGCCATCACCGCCCAGTTCCTGCAGTTCGCCGTGCGCGGCAACGTGCGGGTGCTCGAAGGCTCCGGGCCCAAGCACTACCTGCTCGAGCTGCGGGACACCCGGGGCGTCGACGCGACGGAGCTCTCCATGCTCGGCCACCTCTTTCCCGGGCTCAAACCGGGCACCCAGCGCGACCTCAAGAAGAAGAGCACCAGCCTCACCACCGCGCTTCAGGGCGAACTGCGGGCGACCCGCCGGGCGGCGATCCCCGCCGGTTTCCGTGAGAAGAAGGGCGGGTCCCTGCGTTCCGCGCTGCTCGGCCTCTCCGTTGTCGGCGGCCTCGTCGCCGTTCTCGGCGGCGTCGTCGGTCTCGCGCTCGAGATCGGCGGGGCGTGGCCGTTCCTCGTCCTCCTCGCCGGGCTGATCGGCGCCATCACGACCGTGTCACTCGCGTCGAGCATCCGCCCGCTCACCGCAGCAGGGGCGGAACTGCGCGATTACCTCGAAGGAGTCAGGTTGTACATCGGAGTCGCCGAGACCGACAGGTTGCGGGTGCTGCAGAGCCCCCAGGGCGCCCTGCGCTCGCCGTACCGCCCGGAGCCGGGGAGCCCGGAAATGATGGTCGACCCCGGGCAGCCGTTGCAGGTCCTCAAGCTCTACGAGCGCCTGTTGCCGTTCGCCGTGCTGTTCGGGCAGGAGAAGGACTGGTCGGCCGTGCTCGGTGAGTACTACGCGCAGAGCCGGTCCCAGCCGGACTGGTACTACGGCACCGGTGCGTTCAACGCCGGGTTCTTCGCGGCGAGCCTGAGCGGCTTCGCGAGCTCGACGACGTCGGCGTGGTCGGGCACCGCGTCCAGCTCCTCGAGTTCCGGGTTCGGCGGCGGCGGGTCCGTCGGCGGCGGAGGCGGCGGCGGCGGGGGAGGGGGCGTCTGATGGGCACCCCGGTCGCACCCACCTTTTCCCGGGCAGCTCTCGCGCCCGGCCTGCTCGGCGCCATCGCCCTGCTTGCCGGTCTCGCCCTGATCGACGCCGACAGTTTCATCATCATCCGGTACACCGTCAGCATCCTCGCCCTCATCCTCTGCGTCTTCGCCGTGCAGGGGAAGGCCTGGTGGTGGCTCATCGGCCTCGCCCCCATCGCCGTGCTGTGGAACCCGATCTTCGTGATCGGGTTGAACGGGCAAGGCTGGGTGGCCGCACAGTATGTCGCGGCGCTGCTCTTCATCGTCGTCGGGGTGCGCGTCAAGGTCCCCGTGCACTGAGCGTCGTGCGGGGTGTGTCATCGGGCGGATGCGCGGGCGTAGACTACAGGTGCGTCGAAACCCGGTCGTCGTCTCGACCTCCCCGGTGTAGTACCGAAGCGGTCTGCAGCACAATCGTTTCGTTGGCTCGGCCCGGTTCTTTCGATTGATCGCTCTGGTGTCCACGGATGCCGCACGACGTCGCGCGTGGATCACGCTGCCACAGCCGCTGTGAAGTTGGAGAAGAATGGCATACACCCGCCACCAGGCCCCAGGCTCGAACAACCATGCCCCGGCCGGAGGCCGCGCCAGGCAGCGCGCACGCTCGAGGGACGACGACGCCCCGATCATCCCGATCCTCGCCCGCAAGGTGCGCGAGGTCGAAGCCAAGGCCCAGTCGGGCACCAAGCTCGGGCCGACGAACCGCACGAAATACCAGGTCATCGCGCTCCTGATGCGCGAGGAACGCGCCAGGGTCAAGGGCGACCGCGAACTGACCGACGCGAACAGGGCAGAGCTGCTCAAACGCCTCGACGGCATCGCGCAGATCCTCGCGAAGACCGCGGCCCGCGACACGAGCCTGATCACCCTCCTCGAACCCGACGCCGGAGTGTCGACCGTCGCACAGCGCTTCCGCCGCGACTGGCTCCTCGAATCCGGGGCGGATCTGAGCCCGGACGAACTGATCATCACCCGCGAGCCGGAGGTCAAGCCCGATGAGCCGGAGAACCAGGTCGTCCCGCAGTCCGTGCGGGCGCGCCAGCTCGCGAACCCCTTCCTCGCTCCCGATTTCAGCGCCGTCCAGGCCGCTCCCGTCATCTCCGGGCGCCGCCTCGCCAACTGGGAACTGATCGGCCCGCTCTTCAAGTCCTTCGAATACGGCTCAGGCGGCCAGGCCGCGAGCATGGACCTGCCGGAGGCGCCCGTCATCGACCGGCTCTCCCCGCCCGGCATGGAACTCATGCGGCACCAGTCCCGCTTCATCGAGAGCGCACGGCTCGGCCATCGCAGTTACCTGCTCGCCGACGAGCCTGGTCTCGGCAAGACCGCGCAGAGCCTGCTCGCGGCATCCGTCGCCGGAGCGTACCCGCTGCTCGCCATCGTGCCCAACGTCGTCAAGATGAACTGGGTGCGCGAGGTCGAGATGTGGACGCCGCAGCGCCGGGCGACCGTCATCCACGGCGACGGCGACACCCTCGACGCCTTCGCCGACGTCGTCATCGTGAACTACGACGTGCTCGACCGGCACAGGGCCTGGCTCGGCACCCTCGGCTTCAAGGGCATGGTCGTCGACGAGGCGCACTTCATCAAGAACCTGCAGTCGCAGCGTTCCCGCCACGTGCTCGCCCTCGCCGAGCAGATCCGCCGCCGCACCCCCGGCGGCAACCCGCTGCTGATGGCCCTGACCGGCACCCCCCTGATCAATGACGTCGACGACTTCCGCGCCATCTGGCAGTTCCTCGGCTGGATCGACGGCGACAAGCCGACCGCGAAGCTGATGGCCCGGCTCGAGGCCACCGGCCTCACCCCGGCGGATGCCGGTTTCTACTCCGAAGCCAGGGCCGCGGTCATCGACATGGGTATCGTGCGCCGCCGCAAGGTCGACGTCGCGACGGACCTGCCCGCCAAGCGCATCGCCGACCTGCCGGTCGAGCTCGACGACGACCTCGGGCGCTCGATCCGCCAGGCCGAACGGGAACTCGCAGCCCGCCTCGTCACTCGGTACCACGGCCTTGTGTCCGCGCGCCATCCCGGCCGCACGGCGCCCAGCCTCGACGGTGCCCAGCGGGCCGCATTCATCCGCGCGGTCGCCCACGCGGAGCTCGAGGAGTCCAAGGGCCAGACGACGGGCGAGAACGTGTTCACCATGGTGCGCAAGATCGGCCAGGCCAAGGCCGGGCTCGCCGCTGACTACGCCGTGCAGCTCGCGCACTCGGTCGGCAAGGTCGTGTTCTTCGCCAAGCACATCGACGTCATGGACACCGCTGAGCAGATCTTCGCCAAGCGCGGCATGCGCTCCGTCTCCCTCAGGGGCGACCAGACCGCGCTCGCCCGCCAGGCCGCGATCGACTCGTTCAACAACGACCCGGGTGTCGCCGTCGTCGTCTGCTCGCTCAGCGCCGCCGGCGTTGGGGTCAACCTGCAGGCGGCCTCGAACGTCGTGCTCGCCGAGCTCAGCTGGACGGCCGCGGAGCAGACCCAGGCCATCGACCGGGTGCACCGCATCGGCCAGTCGGAACCGGTCACCGCGTGGCGGATCATCGCCGCGCACACGATCGACGCGCGCATCGCCGAACTGATCGGCAGCAAGCAGGGTCTCGCGGCCCGCGCGCTCGACGGGGTCGAGGGCGAGGCCTCGTCCGAGGACTCGATCCAGGCCAGCGCCCTCGTGTTCCTGCTCACCCAGGCACTCGACGGGGAGCTGTAGCCTGCACTCCCCGGCGCGGATTTGAGTCTGGCCCCGATTCGGGACCATCATTAGGGGTTGGTGCAGGCGCCGACATGAGTACTTGAGCATGAAGGAGCAGTCACAGATGAAAATTGGTATCCTCACGAGCGGTGGAGACTGCCCCGGGTTGAACGCGGTTATTCGCGGTTCCGTCCTTAAAGGTGTCCGCGTTCTCGATGATGAATTCATCGGAATCCGCAACGGCTGGCGCGGGCTGGTGCAGGGGGAGTTCATGACCCTCGATCGCCACAGTGTGCGTGGATTATCCCGTCAGGGCGGCACCATTCTGGGCAGCTCGCGCACGAACCCGTTCGAGGGCGAGAACGGCGGACCCGTTAACATCCAGAAGATGATGGATGCCGAGGGCATCGACGCCATTATCGCGATCGGTGGCGAGGGCACGCTGACCGCAGCCCGCCGCCTCACCGACGCAGGCATCCGCATCGTCGGCGTGCCGAAGACCATCGACAACGACCTCGAGGCCACCGACTACTCGTTCGGCTTCAACACCGCCGTCGAGATCGCGACCGAGGCCATCGACCGCCTCCGCACCACCGCAGAGTCGCACGGCCGCTGCATGATCGTCGAGGTCATGGGCCGCCACGTCGGCTGGATCGCCCTGCACTCCGGCATGGCCGGCGGAGCACACGCCATCCTCATCCCCGAGCAGAGCCAGACCATCGAGCAGATCTGCGAGTGGGTCCTCAGCGTCCGCGACCGCGGCCGCGCGCCGGTCCTCGTCGTCTCTGAGGGCTTCAAGCTCGCCGGCATGGAGGAAGCACTCTCCACCAAGGGCCTCGACGCGTTCAACCGTCCCCGCCTCGGCGGCATCAGCGAAATGATCGCCCCGATGGTCGAAGAGCGCACCGGCATCGAAACCCGCGCGACCGTCCTCGGCCACACCCAGCGCGGCGGCTCCCCGTCGGCATACGACCGCGTGCTCGCCACCCGCCTGGGCATGGCCGCCGTCGACGCGATCCACGCCGGCCAGTGGGGCTCCATGGTCTCGCTCAAGGGCACCGACATCGAGATCGTCAGCATCGCCGACGCCACGATCGGCCTGAAGACCGTCCCGCAGGCACGCTACGACGAGGCCGCCGTCCTCTTCGGCTAGAGCCGGCAGCATCACCCGATCGCATCCCTGAGGGGTCGCAGATCGACCTTCGCAGCACACGGGAAGGTCGAATTGCGACCCCTCAGCGTGTTACAAGGTCGATTTGCGACCCCTCAGCTGGTGGAACCGGGGAGGAGAGGGTCAGGCGAGTTTGGCCTGGACCTGCGCGAGCGAGGGGTTGGTCGCGCTCGACCCGTCCGGGAACAGGACCGTCGGCACGGTGCGGTTTCCACCGTTCAGGCTCATCACGAGCTCACTCGTGCCGTCGACTTCTTCGACGTTGACCTCGGTGTAGCCGACGCCGGCCTTGTCCAGCTGGGACTTCAGCCGGGAGCAATAGCCGCACCAGTTGGTCGTGAACATGGTGATGGTGCCCGATTCGGGAACGAAATTCATAGGCGCAGCCTAACAAACCCCGCCGTTAAGCTGGGTCCATGACCCTGCCCCAGGTGTGCGTGTGCTACCTCACCCGCGAATCGCCCGCCGGAGGCACCCAGGTGCTCCTCGGCCGGAAGAAGAAGGGCCTCGGCCTCGGCAACATCGTCGGCCTCGGCGGCAAGCTCGAACCCGGTGAAACCGCGGTGGATGCCGCGGTGCGCGAAATCGAGGAGGAGTCCGGACTCTCCGTCGCGGCATCCGCTCTCACCGCCCTCGGGGTGCTGACCTACCTGTTCCCGCACCGGGAGGCATGGAGCCAGGAATCGTCCGTCTTCGTATGCAGCGACTGGAGCGGCACTCCCCGGGAATCGGACGAACTCAACCCGGTCTGGTTCGACGTCGCAGCGCTGCCCCTCGACGAGATGTGGGACGATGCCAGGCACTGGCTGCCTGGCGTGCTCGCTGGCGTGCCCGTGCGCCGCACGTTCACCTTCGGCGCGGACCTGGCGACGGTGGTCGCGAGCAGCTGAGCGGGCAGCCGGGCGGGCGGCTGGGCGGGCAGGGGCCGCCGGTGAACGGCGTCTGAACGCGAGCAGTATTCCCGCTGAATTGACCTGACCTCCCGGGAGTGTCAGGATCGTTAGGTCGCTTGTCCGTCCGGCGTCCGGGAAGCAGCGCGGATTCGGCTGCACCCTGTTGCAGCCGAACAAGAAAGCCTCCGGTGGATCTCACCCTGATCGTCGCGCTCGTCATTGCGCTGTCCCTCGTCTTCGACTTCACCAACGGCTTCCACGACACCGCGAACGCGATGGCGACGCCCATCGCGACCGGGGCGATGCGGCCCAAGGTCGCCGTCGGCCTCGCAGCCGTGCTCAACCTCGTCGGCGCATTCCTCTCCACCGAGGTCGCGAAGACCGTGTCGGGGGGCATCATCCGCGAGGGCAACGGCGGGGTGCAGATCACGCCGCAGATCATCTTCGCCGGGCTCATCGGCGCGATCGTCTGGAACCTGATCACCTGGCTCCGCGGCCTGCCGTCGAGCTCGAGCCACGCCCTCTTCGGCGGCCTGATCGGCGCGGCCATCATCGGCATCGGCGTCCAGTCGGTCGACTTCACCGTCGTCTTCGCGAAGGTGATCCTGCCCGCCCTGATCGCACCGGTCACGGTCGGTGTCGTCGCGCTCGTCGCGACCAGGCTCGCCTACTTCATCACGCGTCGTGACGCAGGCAAGGCGGACGGCCGGGGTGGCTTCCGGTACGCGCAGATCTTCTCGTCCTCCCTCGTCGCCCTCGCCCACGGCACCAATGACGCGCAGAAGACGATGGGCGTGATCACGCTGACCCTCATCGCCGGCGGATTCCAGGCGGTCGGCAGCGGCCCGCAGTGGTGGGTCATCTGCACGTGCGCGCTCGCCATCGCGATCGGCACGTACACCGGCGGCTGGCGGATCATCCTCACGATGGGCAGGGGACTCACCGACGTCAAGCCCGCCCAGGGCTTCGCCGCGGAGACGAGCACGGCCGCGACGATCCTCGCCTCGAGCCACCTCGGCTTCGCGCTTTCGACCACCCAGGTCGCCTCCGGCTCCGTCATCGGTTCCGGCCTCGGCCGCCGCGGGGCGACCGTGCGCTGGGGTATGGCCGGCCAGATCGCGCTCGGCTGGCTGCTGACCCTGCCCGCCTCCGCGGTCATGGGCGCGTTCGCCGCAGGCTTCACCCTGCTCGGGCCGATCGGGCTCGTCATCGACCTGGTCCTCGGCTCGGTCATCGTCGCCCTGCTGTTCCGGCAGTCGCGGCGCACCCGCATCACCCACGACAACCTCCACGACATCGACGACGCCGCCCTCGTCGTGAAGATCAAGAAGACGCCCAGGCGAATCGCGCGCCGCGACCGGAAGAAGGTATCGCTGTGATCGACTGGGGCGCATTCTTCGTCGTCGCCGGGGCTTCGCTCCTCTCGTCGACCCTCGTCGTGAGCCTGTACTCCCTCGGACTGCGGCTGCTGACGAGTGCCGGCCGCGCGCTCGTGGTGGATCCGGCGTCCTTCACCGGCGCGATCACGGTGCTCACGCCCAAGCGGGCGGCCAAAGAGGCCAAGCGGCGGCGCAAATCGGCGACCGCGAACCCGCTGACCGTGTTCCAGAAGCGCCTCGCGCTCGTCGGAGCCTATGCCTGCTTCTCGGTCAGCGTCGCGGCCGTGCTGTACGGCGTCTACCTGATCGTGCCCGCGCTGCACCGCTGACCGGATGTCGCACGCACGGTCCGCGTGACCGGTCGCGCGTGCTCGGAGCGGCTCCCCGGTCGGGGCTCAGGCTCGGTTATGTCGGAGAATTTCGCGACCCGCGGCATCCGCTGCCCGGGGATGCGGCGTGTCGCGAAAAACTCCGACGTTGCGTCGAACGACGGTGTCGCGGGTCAGCGGGTCAGCGGTCGGTGCGGCGGAGCCGGCCGATCACGGTCATGGTGTGGTAGATCACGATCGCGGCGACCGTGCCGAGCGCGATGCCGTTGAAGCTCAGCGAACCGGCGGTGAAGGTGTAGTCGGCGATGCCGATGATGAGCGCGGTCGCGGCCGTGAACTGGTTGACCGGGCGGCTGAAGTCGACCTTGTTGTCGAGCCAGATCTTGACGCCGATGATGCCGATCAGGCCGTAGAGGGCGGTCGTGACGCCGCCGAGCACCCCGGCGGGGATGGTGTTGATGACCGCGCCGATCTTGGGGGAGAGGCCGAGCAGCACGGCGACGAGGCCGGCGACCCAGTACGCGGCGGTCGAGTAGATCCGGGTCGCGGCCATCACGCCGATGTTCTCGCCGTAGGTCGTCGTGCCCGATCCGCCGCTGAACCCGGCGAGCATCGTCGCGAGCCCGTCGGCCATCAGGGCGCGCCCGGTGAACCGGTTCACCTTCGCATCCGTCATCTGGGCGACGCCGCGGATGTGGCCGACGTTCTCGGCGACGAGCACGAGCACGACCGGCAGGAACGCGGGAAGCACCCCGAGCACGGCGGCGTTCTCGAAGGGGTTCGTCGGCAGCGTGAACGGCGGCAGCCCGATCCAGGCGGCGTCGTTGACCTTCGAGAAATCGACCTGGCCGGAGAGGACGGCGGCGAGGTAGCCGACCGCGACACCGATCACGATCGAGAGGCGACCGAGGATGCCGCGGAACAGCACGGTCGAGAGGATGACCGCGGCCAGGGTGATCACGGCGGTCAGGGGTGCGAGGGCGAAGTTGGCCTTCGCGACCGGGGCGAGGTTGAAGCCGATCAGGGCGACGATCGCGCCGGACACGACGGGCGGCATCAGCGCGTCGATCCAGCCGGTGCCGGTGACCTGCACGACGACGCCGATGATCGCGAGCAGCGCGCCGACGGCGAGGATGCCGAACAGGGCGCTGCCCATGCCCGCCGTCGTGACGGCCGCGGTGATCGGGGCGATGAAGGCGAACGAGCTGCCGAGGTAGCTCGGCAGCTTGTTCTTCGTGATGATCAGGAAGAGCAGCGTTCCGACGCCGGAGAAGAAGAGGGTGGTGCTCGGCGGGAAGCCGGTGAGCAGCGGAACGAGGAAGGTCGCACCGAACATCGCGACGACGTGCTGGGCGCCGATCCCGATCGTGAGCGGCCAGTTCAGGCGCTCACCCGGCCCGACCACGTCCCCGACCCCGACCGTTTTTCCGTCGCCGTGCAGGGTCCAGGGCATTGCCATTGTCGCTCGTTTCGTAGTGGGACGTATTCCGATCGTAGTGAAGAATTAGGATCGGACAGTGACCCGAACCGTTCAGCCTGCCCACGACGACTCGCTTGACGCGGCACTGACGGTGCGGATCGGGACCGGCCTGGTGCGCGGGATCCGGGTGCGGGGCGTACGCGCCTGGCGGGGCATCCCCTATGCCGCTGCGCCCGTCGGACCGCTGCGGTTCCGGGCCCCGCAGCCGCCGGCGGCCTGGCCGGGCGTGCGCGACGCGACCGACTGGGGACCCGTCTCCCCGCAGAGCCACAAGGGACAGTTCAACGGGGCGCGCCCGGACATCCCGCAGGACGAGGACTGCCTCAATCTCAACGTGATCGCCCCTGACGCGCCCGTCGACCCAGGCGCACTCCGCCCAGTGATGGTGTTCATCCACGGCGGCGCGTACAGCGTCGGGTCCTCCCGCGAGGTGCCCACCCAGGGCGAAGGCCTCGTCCGGCGCGGCGGCATCCTCTACGTGAGCCTGAACTACCGGCTCGGCGCTCTCGGCTACCTCGACTTCAGCAGCTACTCGACGCCGGAACGCCCGTTCGAGAGCAATCTCGGGCTGCGGGACCAGGCCGCCGCCCTCGCCTGGGTGCGGGACAACATCCGCTTCTTCGGCGGCGACCCCGATGCCGTGACGCTCTTCGGCGAGTCGGCAGGGGGCAATGCCGTGACGACCCTGATGACCGTCCCGAGCGCCCACGGGCTCTTCCAGCGCGCGATCGCGCAGAGCGCACCGCCGAACGCGGTGTATCCGCCGGCGCTCACGGCGGAGTGGGCGCGCGACTTCGTGAGCATCCTCGCGGCACGCGCGACAGCGGACGGCATCGCACGCGTACCGGAGCACGCCGGCCAGGACGCGCGGGCGGACGCGGGGCCGGACGCACTCGGCCAATCCCGTGCGCTGCTGCTCGACGCGTCTCCGGGCCGGCTCGCCGCCGCGACGATGGAGCTCACCGTTCGGGCGCCCGACCAGTACCCCGGCACGATTCCGCTTTCGCCCGTCATCGACGGCGACTTCCTGCCCGAACGCCCGCTCGACGCGTTCCGGGACGGTCGCGCGGCCCGGATCCCGCTGATCATCGGCACCAACGCCCGCGAGGGTTCCCTCTTCAGTGGACGGATCGATATCCTCGCTTCGACGCCCAAGCGCATCCGTGCGATCTTCGCCAACACCAAGAAGAAGGCGAGGAAGGCGCTGAAAGCCCAGTACCCCGGCATCCCGGCGCTGCGCCCCGCCCTCGACTTCGGCGGCGACTTCTCGTTCTGGTACCCGAGCCTCAAGGTCGGCGAGCGCCATTCCCGCTACGCCCCCGTGCACTTCTACCGTTTCGACTTCGCTCCGCGACTCGTGCGGAGGATGGGACTCGACGCGACCCACGGCCTCGAACTGTTCCCGCTCTTCGACCGGCTGGACGGCTGGTTCGGCCGGGGCATGACGATCATCGGCGGCCGCCGTGAGTTCAAGGCGATCGGGGCGCGCATGCAGGGCTGGTGGCTCGGCTTCGCGACAACGGGCGAACCGGATGCCGCGTGGCCGCTCTACGACGAGACGCGCCGGCTGACCCTCATCATCGACGCGGCCGACCGGGTCGAGTCCGATCCGCTGGCCGAGCGGCGGCTGGCGTGGGGAGCCTTCGTCCCGCACGTCTGAGGTGGGAGGCGGTGGCGCATACCCGGGACCGCATCTCAACGCGCGTAAGCTGGTAGCTGAGAATCAGCCGCGACGGCAGCCTGGAGAACCCCATTCCTGTTACACAGACCGACACGCCCGCACCACTCCGCACCAGTGTGAAGGGGCGTATCGACCGCTACTTCGAGATCACGACCCGCGGCTCGAGCTGGGGCCGTGAAGTCCGCGGCGGCCTCGTCACCTTCGTGACCATGGCGTACATCGTCATCCTCAACCCCCTCATCCTCGGCGGTTTCAGCGCAGACCAGGCCTCGGTCGACGTCGTCGGTGGCTGGCTCCCGAACGCCCAGGTCGCTGCGGTCACCGCGCTCACCGCCGGCGTCATGACGATCCTCTTCGGCGTGATCGCCCGGCTGCCGTTCGGCTTCGCCGCCGGCCTCGGCATCAACTCCTACCTCGCCGTGAGCGTCGTCGGCCAGGTCACCTGGCCGGAGGCGATGGGCCTCGTGCTCATCAACGGACTCATCATCGTGCTCCTGGCCTCGACCGGGCTCCGCGAAATGATCTTCAACGCCGTTCCGCACCAGCTCAAGATCGCCATCACCGTCGGCATCGGCCTGTTCATCGCGTTCATCGGCCTTGTCGACTCCGGATTCGTCCGCTCGAGCGGGACCGCGAGCCCGCCCGTGCAGCTCGGCGACAACGGGTCGATCGTGACCCTGCCGACCACCGTGTTCGTGATCGGCCTGCTCCTGATCGGCGTGCTCGTCGCGCGCAAGGTCAAGGCCGCCATCCTGATCGGGATCGTCGCGACCACGGTCATCGCCGTGATCCTCGAGGCGATCTTCAAGGTCGGGCCATCTCTCGGCACCAACGCGTACGGCTGGAACCTCAACGCCCCCGTGCTCCCGACGACCGCGGTCTCCCTGCCCGACCTGAGCCTGCTCGGCCACGTCAGCTTCGGCGCCTTCGACCGCATCGGCGTACTCGCGGCGCTCATGCTCGTCTTCACCCTCGTGTTCACGAACTTCTTCGATGCAATGGGCACCATGACCGGCCTCGCGACCGAGGCAGGCCTCGCGGACAAGAAGGGCAACTTCCCCCGGCTGAAGTCGGCACTGATCGTCGAGGGTGTCGGCGCGGTGCTCGGCGGCGCGACGTCGGGCTCCTCCAACACCGTGTTCGTCGAATCGGGTGCCGGCATCGGCGAGGGAGCCCGCACCGGGTTCGCGAACATCATCACCGGGCTGTTGTTCCTCGCCGCGATGTTCTTCACCCCGCTCACGCAGATCGTGCCCCTCGAGGTCGCCGCCGCGGCGCTCGTGATCGTCGGCGCGATGATGGTCTCGCAGATCCGCTTCATCGACTTCAGCGAGTTCTCGATCGTCTTCCCGGTGTTCCTCACGATCATCGTGATGCCGCTGACCTACTCGATCGCCAACGGGATCGGCGCCGGCTTCATCAGCTGGGTCGTCGTGCGCTCGTTCTCCGGCAAGGCGCGCGAGATCAGCCCGCTGCTCTGGATCGTCGCGGTCGGCTTCCTGGTCTTCTTCGTGCGTGGCCCGATCGAAACCCTGATCGGCGGCTGACCCCCGACCGGTCCGGGGCTGATCCGGGGGATAGCCCCATGGTCGGCGAAAGGCCGGCTTCGTACTCTGGAAGAGAGCCGTGAACCGCGGCCGTATTCCAAGGAGAGTCCAGAATGTCCACCCTGCATCCCGACCAGACGACACCGCCCGCCGCGTACCCGGCCCCGCCGGCGTACGCGTACGCGCCGGCCGCGCCGGAACGACCAGCGAGCCCGCTCGCGCTGACGAGCCTCGTGCTCGGGCTCGTCTCGATCCTCGCCGGCTGGACCTTCGTGGCCCCGATCGCCGGCCTCGTGACCGGCGTGCTCGCCCTCGGCCGTGAACCGTACGCCCGCACCATGGCCCTCTGGGGCATCGTGCTCAACGCCGTGATGCTCGCCGGCGTGTTCCTGCTGTTGGTGCTCGGGCTCATCTTCGGGCTCGCGTTCCTGCCGTTCCTGCCCTTCGCCCTCGCCCTCTGAGCGCAGCCCGCGCTCTGAAACGGATGCCGGTCGCGGGCTTCGGGGACGACGGGGTCGCGCTACTGTGTCAGCGTGTCCATCCGGGAGAGACGCCGCGGGGTGCACCGGCCGGCCGGCGTCATCGAAAGCGATGCGCGCGACGATCCGGCAGCGGCGCTCGACCGGTCGCTCCCTGACCGGGACTGGACCGGCCTGCCGCCGGGGGCCAGGGCCTTCCGGTTCGAGGCGCCGAGCGGTTCCCTCGCGGCGCTCGCCTGGGGCGAGCCGGGGCATCCGCGGGTGGTGCTCGTGCCGGGTGCGACCGGTTCGAAGGAGGACTTCGTGCTGCTCGCCCCGCTCCTCGCCGGAGCCGGCTACTTCGTGGAGAGCTACGACCTCGCGGGGCAGTACGGGTCGGCCGGCGCGGGGCCTGGAGCGGGGCAGGGATATGACTACCGACTGTTCACCGCCGACCTCGTGGCCGTCCTCGACGCCGGGGCGACGCCCGCACACGTGCTCGGGTACTCCTTCGCCGGGATCGTCGCGGAGATCGCGCTCGCCACGCATCCGGAGCTGTTCGCGAGCCTCGTGCTCCTCGGCGCCCCGCCCCTGGCCGGCCAGGCCTTCCGCGGCGTGCGCTGGATCGGGCCGCTCAGCTGGCTGCTGCCCGCGCACACGATCGCGAGCCTGATGGTCTGGGGGCTCGTCACCAACCGCAACCATGCGCCACCCGGCCGGCTCCACCTCGTGCGGCTGCGTTTCGAGGACACGATCCGCCGGAGCGTCGACGAGATCATGGAGCTGATGAAGAACGCTCCCGACCTGCGGGCGGACCTCGCGCGGAGCCGGGTTCCGTTGCTTGTCGCCGTCGGCGAGCGGGACCTCTGGCCGCTCGAGCTGCACCGGGCGTTCGCCGGGCGGATCGGCGCCCAACTCCGCGTGTATCGCACCGGCCACAGTCCCTGCGAGACGACGCCGCACCAGCTCGCCCGCGACCTGCTCGCCCTCTACGCCCGCTCCTGAATCCCACCGGGCTCCTCGGATCGAGCGCGGGGCATCCGCCGGTGCGCGAGTGGCGCACCACAGGCGCAGCGGCGGAACTCCCGCGCCCGGCGCAGATGCACAGCGCTCAGGCTCGGATGCGGCGCGCCCAGGCCCGGCGGGCCAGCCGCAGCCGCCAGGGCGACCCTTCCGGCCAGTGCAGGGCAAGGGTGCGGTACGCCCAGTCCAGTCGCCTGGCCACGCCGCGCCAGGTGTCGAAGGGCCGGGCGGAGATCCCGACCCTGAGCGTGGCGTCGAACCGCACGGACACCGAGGGCGGCAGGTGCAGGCTCAGGTCGAGGTCGTCGTGCACGTCGTTCCGCTCCCGGTGCACGAGAGTGCGCACCTCGGCCCAGACCGTGCGCCGCATCACGAAGTTCGATCCGAAGATCGGCGGCTGCGCGAGCCACAGCCCGATCAGCCGGAAGTACCCGCCGAGGTACACGAACCGCCCGAGCGCGGCCACGAGCCGCGGGCAGTCGTAGAAATCACCCGGCCCCGTGACGACGTCGACGAGGGGCTCGAGCGTGAGGATCCGCTCGACGCGCTCGATCCAGTCCGGCGGTGGCACGGAGTCGGCGTCGAGCCGCGCGATCAGGTCGCCGGACGCCGCGTCATAGCCGGCGGCGGCGGCCGGCCAGATCCCCTGCACCGGTTCGACCACGAGAACGGCGCCGGCCGCGCGGGCGACGCGCGCCGAGGCATCCGTGGAGGCGTTGTCGACGACGATGATCTCGTCGGCCTGCCGGGTCTGGTCCCCGAGTGCGGCGAGGACCGCCTCGAGGAAGACCGCGTCGTTGTAGCAGGGGATCACGACCGAGACGCAGGTCACGGTGCCCCCTCTCGCCGCGCCGATTCGGGTCGGGTACGGACTCGCCGCACATGCTACTCCCGGCCCGCCCCAGGGGGCGTCAGAGGGTGCGGCAGTGCGTGGTCAGGAAGCCGATCTTGTCCACGGTGATCGTCACGGTCGAGCCGTCGTGCAGGAAGACCGGGGGAGTGCGGCTGTAGCCCGCGCCGCCGGGGCTGCCCGTGGAGATGAGCGTGCCGGGCAGCAGCGTCGAGGTCTGCGAGAGGTAGGACACGAGCTCTGCGACCGACCGCATCATGTCGCCGGTCGAGGCATCCTGCAGGATGCGCCCGTCGACGTGGGTGGTCAGCATGAGGTCCTGCGGATCGGCGATCTCGTCGCGGGTCACCACGACCGGGCCGGTCGGGGTGAAGCCGTCGAAGGACTTGCACCGCGACCACTGCGCCTCGGAGAACTGCAGGTTGCGGGCCGTGATGTCGTTGACGACCGTGTAGCCGAACACATAGTCGAGGGCGTCACGCACCGACACGTTGCGGGCCGGGCGCCCGATGATGACGCCGAGCTCCGCCTCGTAGTCGACCTGGGTGGCGACCTCCGGGGCCCACGAGATCGTCGACTCGTGGCCGGTGAGGGAATTCGGCCAGAGTGAGAACACGATCGCGCCGGTCTCGGTCCGCAGCTTGAGCTCGTCGGAGTGCGCGGCGTAGTTGGCGCCGATCGCGATGATCTGCGGCGGCCGCAGCACCGCGGATGAGTAGCGCAGCTCCTCGAGCGGAGTGAGCGTCGCTCCGTGGGCGACCGCGTTCTCGCTGAGGGCGCGCACCCGGTCGTACTCGCCGCTGCCTCGTTCGATCAGGTCCTGCAGGTCGCGCGGGGCGTCCTCGAGGATCTCGTCGAGGAAAAGCGCGGATTCCGCGAACACCGCTGCCAGGCGGGGCGTGGACTGGCCATCAACTCTGAGGTGCGCAAACTTCACCTGCCTAGAGTAGCCGTCAATCGGGAGAGCTACGCCGCAGCCGGCCAGGGGAGCGCGGCGGCCCGCCAGAGGTGCATTCCGGCGTAGCTGCGCCAGGGTGCCCAGCCGGCGCCGTGGGCCGCGAGAGCGTGCGGGTCGCCGGGGAGGCCGAGCCGGGCTGCGCCCTGGCGGAGGGCCAGGTCGCTCGTCAGGAGGATGTCCGGGCTCCCGAGCACGCGCATGGCCACATAGCCTGCGGTCCACGGTCCGATCCCGGGCAGCGCGGTCAACGTCGCGGTCAGGGACTCCCGGGAATCCGCCGTCGACAGGGTGAGCTCTCCGGTCGCGAGCGCTTCTGCGACGCCGAGGATCGCAGCGATCCTCCTCGCCGGTCCGCGCAGCACGCTGTGCCCGTCGGCCGCGATGCGTTCGGCCGTCGGGAACAGCCGGTCCAGGCGCGGCGCAGGCTCGTCGCCGGTTGCGGGCGCGGACGGCTGCGCGGGCGCCTGCCCCGGCAGAGTCGCCTGCCCCGGCACGGAAAGCGGCAGGGGCGCTCCGAGCTCCGCGCACAGCCGCGCAAGCGCGGTGCGGGCGGACGCGACGGAGACCTGCTGCCCGAACAACGCCCGGAACAGGGTCTCCTCCGGATCCATGCTGCCGGGCAGGCGGATGCCAGGGACCGCGCGCACGGCCCCGGCCAGGAGCGGGTCGACGGAGAGCGCGTGGTCGATCGCCTGCGCGTCGGCGTCGAGGTCGAGCAGCCGCCGCACCCGGCTCACGAGCGGGGCGAGGTCGTCGAGGCTGTCGAGCCGCGCCGCGCAGGCCAGCTGGGGCGCGTCCTCGGTTCCGGCGAGGCTCAGCTCGACCGTCGCGGCCCCGTGCGGCAGGCGCAGCGTGCGCGCATAGGTACCTGGGCCGGCCACCTCGACCCCCGGGATGGCCCGGGCGCCGAGAAACGCCAGCACACCGGCACCGTCGAACGGAGCCCGCGCGGGCAGCAGCAGGCGGATGCCGGTGCCCGGCCCTGCGGGGATGCCGGGGTCCGCGGCGGCGCGGCCGGCGGCATCCGCCCGGTCGGTCACGAGGAACGGGGACCGCCCGGATGCGGTCGGTCCGGTCGCGTGCCCGTGCCCGGGCGCGGACCCGGCCGCAGCAACCAGTGGACCGGGGGACC